>CAJKXG010000239.1 GCA_905203795.1 uncultured Oscillospiraceae bacterium
CGATGTTCGGCGGCATCCACGCCATCCAGTCGGTCGATCTGATCCCGCTGCCGGAATTCAGCGAGGGCAACGAAAGCCCGCTGGTGTTTCCGGAGCAGCCGCCGCTCAATTTGGAATAACAGGAGGGATTTTTTTGCCGCCGATCACACCGTATATTCCGGAGTTTTTCACCGTGCATCTCGGCCCGCCGGACGCGGACGCGCCGAATGTCACGGTCACGTTTCCCGAATACATCAAAAACGTCGCATCCAGCGAAATCTACCCCACTTGGCCGGAAAGCGCCATCCGCGCCAACATTTACGCGCAGATTTCCTTCGCGCTCAATCGGTATTACACCGAATGGTACCGCAGCCGCGGCTATCCGTTTGATATCACCAATTCCACCGCCTACGATCAATCCTTTGTCCAAAACCGCGTGATCTACGACAACATCAGCGAGATCGTGGACGATATTTTTAACAGCTATCTGCGGCGGGAAGGCTCGGTCGAGCCGCTGTTTGCACAGTATTGCAACGGCACGACCGTCACCTGCAACGGGCTGTCGCAATGGGATACGGTGCCGCTGGCGGAACAAGGCTTGACGCCGTACGAGATCCTCACCCACTTTTACGGCGACGACATCGAAATCGTGCAAAACGCGCCCGTCATGCCGCCCGCTCCCTCCTACCCCGGCACGCCGCTGCGGCTGGGCGACGTGGGGGCGTCGGTGCAGCAAAAGCAAATCCAGCTCAACCGTATTTCCCGCAACTATCCCGGCATCCCCAAAATCCCGTTCACCGACGGGCTGTTCGATCAATCCACCGAGCGGGCGGTGCGCGCGTTTCAGCAGTTGTTCGGGCTGACGCCGGACGGCGTCATCGGCAACGCCACATGGTATCGCATCTCGTATCTGTACGCCGCCGTCAAGCGGTTGGCGGAGCTGGATTCGGAGGGACTGGCGCAGAGCGAACTGCCGAATCAGTTCGGACGGGTGCTGCGGGAGGGCGACACCGGCAACGATGTGCGCGCCCTGCAATATTTTCTCGCCGTTGTCGCCGAATTTTACGAAAGCGTGCCGCCGGTCGCCATCAACGGCGTATACGATCAGCAGACGGTGGACGCCGTGCGCGCGTTCCAGCGCACCTACGGACTGCCCGTCGACGGCATCGTCGGCGAAATGACGTGGCGCGACATCTACCGCGCCTATCGCGGCATCGTGGACGACCCCGATCTGTTTGAGGGCGCGGTACAGCCGTTTGCGGGCGTGGTGCTGCGTCCGGGCGACACCGGCGATCAGGTGACGCTGTTGCAGGAATACCTGCGCGGCATCAGCGCGGAAATGCCCAATATCCCGACGGTGGATGTGACCGGCACGTTCGACGAGCAGACCGCCGCCGCCGTGCGCGCGTTGCAGGAGCTGTACGGATTACCCGCCAACGGGCAGGTCGGCGCGCTGACATGGACGCTGATCGCCAGCCTGTATTCCGATCTGATCATCGGCAGTCAGCGCCAAGCGGAACAAAATCCGGGATATGTGCTGTCGGAGGAGGAGGGAACTGCATGAATGTCGTCAATGAAAATCAACCGGCGGATGTGGCGGAGGTGCAGGAGTTTTTGCGGCTGATCGCCCAGACCTACCCGGACATTCCGCTGATCGCCGTGGACGGCATCTACGGAGCGGAAACCACCGCCGCCGTGCGCGCATTTCAGAAGCTGTTCGGACTGCCGCCGACGGGCGAAGTCAACTACGAGACTTGGAATGCCCTGCTGGCCGAATACCGCCGCCTGCTGACCGCCGTGACCGCCGCCACTCCGATCTTCCCTGTCGGCACGCTGCCGGAAACGATCGGCAAGGGCGACAGCGGCAACCTTGTTTACATCCTGCAAGCCATGCTGGACACCATCGCGCAGAGCTTTGCCAATCTGCCGCCGATTGCCAAAACCGGCGAATACAACGAAGCGACCGAGGAGCAGGTGCGGCAGATGCAGGCGTTGTTCGGGCGGGAATGCACCGGGCAGGTCGATCGCGCCACATGGGATATGCTGGCGCAGTCTTATAATACGTATGTCGGGCGGTAAATCGTCCGGCGGCGCACGTTTCGTCAAAAACGCCGCCATCCTGACCGTCACCTCGCTGGTGCTGCGCACCGTCGGCATCTTTTTCCGCATCTATCTGTCCGGCTGCATCGGCGCAGAGGGCATGGGGCTGTATCAGTTGGTGGTATCCATCTATGTGCTGGTCTCCACTTTCGCCACGGCAGGCATCTGCACCGCCGTCACCCGTCTGGTGACCGACGAATTGGCGTGTGGCACGACGGGCGGTGCACGGCGGATTATGCACTGGGCGGTCGCACTCAGTGTGCTCATCGGTGCGGTGTCCGCCGTGCTGCTGTATGCCGCCGCCGAGCCGATCGCCGTCGGATGGCTGCACGACGGGCGCGCCGTCCCCGCTTTGCGGGTGTTGACGGCGGGACTGCCGTTTATGGGGGTCAGTTCCTGTCTGCGCGGCTATTTTATGGCGCGGCGGAAGGTGGCGGTCTCCTCGCGGGCGCAATTGGTGGAGCAAATGGTGCGCATCGGCACGATCGCCCTGCTCATCGGTCGGTTCGCACCGCACGGGCTGGCAGCAGCATGCGCGGCGGTGATGATCGGCGACACGCTGGCAGAGATCGTCGCCTGCGGGCATCTGGCGCTCGGATATTGGCTGG
>CAJKXG010000240.1 GCA_905203795.1 uncultured Oscillospiraceae bacterium
AAAGCCCAAGCCGGTGATTTTATTGCACTGGACTCAAACAGTGTGGGAAGTTACTATCACATGGGATTTATTGTTAAAATCCAAGGAACCGGCACTATCCAAGGTCAAACTTATAATGATTTAAAAATTGCTCAACACACTTCGAATTATTGCGATTGGGCCAGCAATTCCGCTAATCATTGGGAAGAAGGACATAATAAGTCTACCTATGGCATCATAAGAAGAATAGTGAATTAAAGGAGTTTGATAGCGTGCTGAAATCCTCAAAACAGCGAACGATCTTTTGCATCGTATTTATGCCAGTGATGCTGCTGGGGCAGTTGGCGGCGCTTTTTTGGATGCGCGAACACATGCACCCACTCATCATCCGTGACTTATTGGCGGATATGCAGAACAACCCCCACTTCGATCTGGAAGGAATCAATACGATGTCCTATCTGTCGGTTTTCTCCCTTTTGCGCGATCATATGCTGGCGCACATCCTGATTTTGTCTTTGGCAACGGTGTTCCTGATCGTGCAACTGATCCGAAAACGGCGTTGGTACACCATCCTTGCCGCGAGTTATCACGCGTTGCTTCTCCCAGCGGTGACCGTTCCGTGGGCGATTGCCTTTTACGGACACAGCTATTCCAAAAGCCTGTATGTCACGCTCTCCTTTTTCACCGTCAACGATTTTCAGCCGTTCGGCATCATTCTCTACATACTGCTGGCGGTGGTAGACATCTGCTTCGCGGTTGGCTATTGGCGCGACGGGAGAACAACCCTATGACAATCGAAAAACCGACTCTCACCTCAACAGGTGAAAGTCGGTTTTTTTCGGATAAATCGCTCAATCGGTCATATAGCTGCGGTTGATGGCGCACAGCACGCCCTTGATGGACGCGTAGTTGATGTTGCCGGCGATGCCCACGCCGAACAGCGAACGCCCGTCGGGCGCGGTCAGACGGATATACGCCGCCGCCTGCGAATCCGAGCCGGACGAAATGGCGTGCTCGCTGTAGGACAGGAAGTGGAACCCGTCGATGCCGATCTGCTTCACCGCGTTGAAGAACGCGTCGATCGGGCCGTTGCCGTGACCGTGGATCGGCTGCTCCCTGCCCGCGGTGCTCATCACGCCGTCAAACCGCACCACGCCGTCCGTTTCGGAAAAGCTGTGGCGAACCAGCCGGAAGGTCTCCGGAATGTGCAGATACCCCTTCTCGAACACCTCGTACACCTCGGCACTGGTGATCTCGCGACCCGCCTTGTCGCACGCCGCCTTGACCATCGCGCCGAATTCGGGATGCATCTCCTTGGGCAGCACAAACCCGAAGTCATGCTGCATGACATACGCCGCGCCGCCCTTGCCGCTCTGCGAATTGATGCGGATGATCGGCTCGTACTGCCGCCCCACGTCGGCGGGGTCGATGGGGAGATAGGGGATCTCCCAATACGGCGAATCGTGCTTTTCGCACCACTGGATGCCCTTGTTGATGGCGTCCTGATGCGAGCCGGAGAACGCGGTGAACACCAGCTCGCCCGTGTAGGGATGCCGCTCGTCCACCTTCATTTTGGTGCAGCGCTCGTACATCTCGCGCAGCGCGGGGATGTCGGAGAAATCGAGCTGCGGATCGACTCCCTGCGTGTACATGTTCAAGCCCACTGTCACGATATCCAGATTGCCCGTGCGTTCGCCGTTGCCGAACAGCGTCCCTTCGATGCGATCCGCACCCGCCAGCAAGCCCAGCTCCGCGCACGCCACACCCGTACCGCGATCGTTGTGCGGATGCAGGCTGATGATCGCCCGCTCGCGCCCCTTCAGGTGCTTGACAAAATATTCGATCTGATCCGCATAGGTGTTGGGGGTGCACATCTCCACCGTGTTGGGCAGGTTGAGGATGCACGGCTCTTCCGCCGTCGAACCCAGCGCGTCCAGCACCGCCTCGCAGATCTCCACCGCGTAATCCGGCTCGGTGCCGGAAAAGCTCTCGGGCGAATACTCAAAGCGGATGCGCTGTCCCTCTTCGCGTTGCTCCGCCGTGAGCTGCTTAATCAGCTTCGCGCCCTCCACGGCGATCTCGGTGATGCCCGCGCGATCCTTGCCGAACACCACCTTGCGCTGCAGGGTGCTGGTGGAATTGTAAAAATGCACGATGACGTTTTTCGCACCGCGAATCGCTTCAAACGTCTTTTTGATCAGATGCGGGCGCGCCTGCACCAGTACCTGAATCCACACGTCGTCCGGAATATGACCGCCCTCGATCAGTTCGCGGCAGATCTCGTATTCCGTCTCGCTGGCGGACGGGAAGCCGATCTCGATCTCCTTGAAGCCTATATCGCACAAGACCTTGAAAAACTCCAGCTTCTCCTGCAGGTTCATGGGATCGACCAGCGCCTGATTGCCGTCGCGCAGATCGACCGAGCACCAGATCGGCGCGCGGTCGATCACCTTGTTCGGCCAGTCGCGGCTTTCCATCTTCACCTGTGTAAACGGGATGTACTTTTTGCAGCCTTGATTCATGTCAAAATCCTCCTTGCGTTAAAAAAAACTCGCCCCTCAAAAACAGGGGCGAGGAAAATACTCCACGCGGTACCACCCAATTTCAGCTTCCGAAGAAGCCCTCTAACCTCCAACAAGGTCCGGCTGTTAACGAAGCCACCCGTCCCGCCCTACTGCAT
>CAJKXG010000241.1 GCA_905203795.1 uncultured Oscillospiraceae bacterium
GCTTTGGCTGGCAGATGTTCCTGGCCGGCGCGTTCCTCAACGCGGTTCCCGGCATTGTCCTGCAGCTGATCCTCATTCCGGCGCTGTCATTTACCGTGCTGATTTTCCTCTTTGCGTCGGGAAACACAGAGTGTGCGCCGGCCTATCTGATCTACTGTATGTCGGCGTATTCTCTTGCCGTGTGGGTCGCCGCGCTGCCAAAGCTTGTCAAGCGGATCGGCGCGGCATGCCGGAAAAGCAAAGCCATGCAAATGCTGAGCCGTACAACATTTGGCGGCAGGTATCTGCATGATCTTGCTTTTCGCGGCAATATCAGCCTTTATCAGGGGATGACGGTCAACTTCTTTTATGTGGTCTTCCGCACGATCACCGGTATTCGGTATGCTTCGGTGTGGTTTCTCTCCATAGCGGTCTATTATCTCGTGCTCGGCGGACTGCGAGCCTATCTGCTGATCGGTTACCGCCGCCATGATGCGGGTGTGGCCATGCGCTGCTATCGCCGGACGGCGTGGTTTCTGCTTTTGCTGAATATTCCCATGGGCGGCATGATCGTGCTGATGGTGCTGGCCGATTCCTGCTTTTCCTATCCGGGATATATTCTCTATCTGTCGGCGCTCTACACCTTTTATGCGATCACACAATCCATCCTCCATCTGGTGAAATTTCGCCGGCTGGGCAACCCGATCCTGTCTGCTGCCAAGGTGTTGAATTTCGTTTCGGCCATGATGTCGATCCTCGGCTTGCAGACGGCCATGATCTCCCGATTTTCTGAAAACGGCGAAAACTATCGCAGAATGATGAACGCCATCACCGGCGGCTGCGTGTGGGGCGTCGTCATTATCCTCGCATTCTATATGCTGTTCCACAGCCGAAAACGCAGAAAGCAGGCGGAAACCGTTGAATAAATCCGAGAGTAAATATTTTCATACGGCTGCGAAGATGGATGAGGCATTCCTGTCCCTTCTGGGAAAGAAGGACTTTGCCTACATCACGGTCAAAGAGATTTGCGAAGCGGCGGGCGTCAACCGCTCCACCTTCTATTTGCATTATGAAACGGTGGGCGATCTGCTTGCCGAAAGCATCGGCTATATAAACGAGCATTTCCTTGCATATATGCAAAAGGATTCCGCGGCTTTTGTCGCCAGGCTTCGCGATTGTCCGCTGGAGGAGCTTTACCTTTTGACGCCGGAGTATCTGACGCCGTATCTGCACTATATCCAAGATCACAGACGCCTGTTTTGCACCGCCATGGAGCATGCGGCGATCCTGCGCATGGAGGACATCTACGATCGCCTGTTCCTCCATGTGTTTACGCCGATTCTGGAGCGCTATCAAGTGGCGGAACAAGACAGAACCTACATGATGGCGTTCTACGTTCGGGGCTTAATGGCGATCATCACCGAGTGGCTGAAGGGCGACTGCGCCGACTCTATTGAGCATGTCATCACCGTGATGCAGCAGTGTGTGGGGCAGCGGCGGGAGGAAGCATGAACGCGGACTCTACGCAGCGTGGATTGACAGGCGCACGGGACACGCGTACAATGGGGGTCGGGAGGCGAGAGAAGATGAATCCGGAAAAAATCGGGCGGCTGATCCACACGCTGCGCAAAGAACAGGGCTTGACCCAACAGCAATTGGCGGATCGGCTGCACGTCAGTGACAAAGCCGTCTCCAAATGGGAGTGCGGCGCGGGATGCCCGGATGTTTCGCTGCTGCCGACACTGTCCGCCGTTTTCGGCGTACAGATGGAAACCTTGCTGTCCGGCGAGCTGGACAGCCAAGATGCAGTGGGAGGAAACATGAAAAAACTGACCTTTTACGTTTGCCCGTCCTGCGGGACGGTGGTGACCGCCACAGCGGAGACGGAAGCGTCGTGCTGCGGCAAGAAACTGAATGCGCTGCCGATGGTGAAGGCGGCGGAGGACGAAAAACTGCGCGTGGAGCGGATCGAAAACGACTATTTTATCTCGTCCGACCACCCCATGACGAAGGAGCACTATCTGTCCTTTATCGCGCTGCTGACCGGCGATACGCTGATCCTCAAAAAGCAGTATCCCGAATGGAACGCGCAAACGCGCATCCCCTGTGTGGGGCACGGTCTGCTCGTGTGGTACTGCACCCAACACGGGTTGTTTTATCAGCAGGTTTGACGGCATATGATGAATCCAACCGTATACGAATTTGACGCGGTCATCCGAAAAGTACCGGACATCGACGGCGCGTATGTGGAGTTTCCGTATGATGTGCGGACGGTGTTCGGCAAAGGGCGGGTGAAGGTGGACGCCACCTTCGACGGTGTGCCGTACGCGGGCAGCTTGGTTCGCATGGGCACGCCCGGTCACATCCTCGGTCTTCGCAAGGATATCCGCGCGGCGATCGGCAAACAGGCGGGCGACACGGTGCATGTCACCGTGCGGGAGCGCGCCTGATGGTTGTTGACAGCGCGGATAGGCGGCGATATAATGGACTTGCCGACAGCGGCAAGGAGGCGGTAGATGTGGATATCATCGAGATCCGGCATCTGAAAAAATATTTCAAAGACGTCAAAGCGGTCGATGACATTTCGTTTCGTGTCAAGGAGGGGGAGCTGTTCGCGTTTTTGGGACTGAACGGCGCGGGCAAAAGCACCACCATCTCCATCATCTGCTCGG
>CAJKXG010000242.1 GCA_905203795.1 uncultured Oscillospiraceae bacterium
AGAAAGTCCTTCAATGATCGCGCCGCCGTCGGTGTAGCCGGTCGGCGGGTATTCCACCCGTGTTTGGATGACACGTGTAAACGCGATATCGCCGTTGCTGGCGTACACCTCGCCATCAACGGTCATATAATAGGCGGCGGTCGCCGTCACGCCCACACCCATCACACGATCGGCGAGTTTTTCAGCGGTCCGACCGTCCTTGCAGGCATACAGCACACCATTATTGCGGAACAGTAGTATGTTTTTGCAGGTAAAACACACATCGGTTGCCCTGTCCGCTATGCGGTCGCCGCTCGGTGTGCATAGTTCACCGTCGGCGTTCTGGACGCACACATATTTACCGTTCGGCGAAACTGCAAACCACGACACCCCATCCGCCAGCTTTTGCGGCGACACTTCCACCGACACACCGACCGCATACAGATCGGATCCGCCAGTCGGCACATAATACAGCGTCTCACCATCGCCCGACAGCGTGACATTCGGTGATTCCGCATCTTTTTCCGCCAGCTTGTGCGCCTCAGCTTTTTGATCGACCAAGTAGATTTTTCCGGAGGCTTCCTCCCACACCTTTCCGTACAGATCGTCTACATCGTATATCGCACAATCGACGGCACGATGACACCTTGTCCACTGCGGCGTACATAACTGCAGTTTCTGATCGGCGACCTGTGTGACTTCACCGCCCCACGCGCTGAGGAAGCTACCCTTTGACGTGGAAATCATCGCCTGCGTACCGTCCCGATTCAGCGTTATCGCCGACGGCGGACTATCAGAAAGCGGCGTTTTTTCGCCGTTCAGATCCATCACATAACATCTGCTGCCGCTCCGCACATAGAGATAGCGCCCTTTGGAAGATGCGGCGATCGGGGTCAGATTCTGCCCCAGCTTGTATTCTTTGCCGTCGTTATAGGCATACAGATCGGTCATGCCGCTATCCTTCCGCTCACACACATACATCACTGTACTGCCGTCGGTCGAAATCACCAGTTTGGTGGACAACACCCTATCGGCGACCCGCTCTGCCTCGCGACCCGCTCGAAAGTCACGCAGCATCAGCCTGTTATTGACGGTGATATACGCGACGGTGCTGCCGTCGGCAGACAGGGCGTAAGTACGTGGATTGCTCGTCACCTGCTCCGCACCTTTTTCGCTGATATAATACAGCACGCGTTCGTCGCGCCGAATGAGCAAGCTTGCTGTGCCGTCCAGCGCCATATCGACCATGTTCACACCACTTCCGGCGTTGTCCTCCACCGTCGCCACCACGCGGTCATCCGCCAAGACGACAGACGTGTTCGTCTCCGTGTCGTAAAACGCCAACAGCGTCACCTTGGGCTTACCATAGGCGGCAGCGGGCCACAGCATCCACACCATCAAAGCCATTGCGGTTAGCACCGTCACCACCGCCATGGCGATCGCCAGCATTTTCGGATGCTTTTTCGCCGATTCGGTCGGTTGCTCGGCGGAAAGAGTGACTTCTTCGGCTGTGTCTACGGCTACAACTTCGGTTCTCTCCTCACTCGGTGTGGTATCCGTGTCCTCCAACAGCTCCCTGCCGCAATTTTGGCAAAACCGCGCACCCGCGGGATTGTCTGTGCCGCAGTAGATGCAGTACATTTCGCCGCCTCCTTTTTCTTTGATAATTTGATTATAGCAAAGGTACTGCCGCAAGTCAAGCTAAATCGCCATAGAAAACGTCCGGTCTTTGCACGAACTACACAGAGCGGACGTGCTCATTGCCGCAAAAGTCTGTTTCATGGCGCAAAAAATCCCACCGAAAACTTCGGTGGGATTTGTTCAGTTGTCAAAAGAGGTCAGACAGATCGCCAAGACCGCCGATTTTGTAACCCGTCACGCTGATGCCGGCAATATCCCAGCTCAGCATCTTATAGCTGATCCACAGCACGAGGACAGCGATCACAAAAAACACGGCCAGCGTGATGCCCAAATTTTTGGTGGATTCCGTCGCGGACACACCGCAGAACTCCTGCACATCGCTGCACGCATTGATGATCCACACCATAGCCGCCGCCAACGCCAGACCAAGCTGCAACCACCATGCGATCAGACCGAGCAGCATGCTCAACAGCAGTAATGCCGTCGGGAACAACGAGTGCAGAGCCACCGCCACAAACGCCTGTTTGAATCCAAACGGCGCTTTGGTGACCTTCGCCAGCAGGAACAACGCCAACGAGGACAGACCGAAGATCAGCACCGTCGCCACAAGACCGGACAGGATCAAACGGAAGATCGGGAAGCCGATATCGATATTGCCCAACAGGGCACTGGCAGCACCCATCAAGCCAATCTGCTCCGATTTGAGGCAGTTGAGAATGGACGCGAAAAACAGGATGCTGACGATGGCGTGGATGCCGGTGAAGATCGCCGCCACCACCACATTGCCTTCCGCCACGGCGGTTTTCACCGCCGCCTTCGGGGACTTCAGATACGATTTGAGCAACGGCACAAGACCGTTCAGCGACTGTGCCACCGCACTGGGCGCTGCCGGAGCAACCGGAGCAGCAGTCATCGGAGCAACAGGCGCCACCGGAGCCGCGGTGGCACTGGGAGTCGCCGTGGCAACGGGAGCCGCCG
>CAJKXG010000243.1 GCA_905203795.1 uncultured Oscillospiraceae bacterium
ACACAGTGGTGTCCGCGCCGATCACCACGCGGTCGGGAAACCGCGCCGCGACCTCCTCCGCCTTGGCGCGGGCAACCGCCAGCACTGCCTGTTCCGGCGGCAGCGTCCGATCGAGCGGCACTTCCGTTTTGGCGGGTATCACCTCCACCGGCAGTCCCGCCAACGCGCAGATTTCCCGCCGTCTGGGCGACGCAGACGCTAAAATATAAGAGGTACCCACCGTCATGTCACATGCTCCTTCCAGTAGGGGCGATGGCCCCTTATGCAAAACCATCGTATACTTTTTCCACCATTTTGTCAATTCCCTGTCTTCTATAAGCAGATGACACGAGATCGGAGGAACGCGCCGCACTTGACATTTCCCCTTGCACCGTTTACAATGACGGCATGAGGTGATACGCATGGTGACGATTCCGACCAATCATGACGAACAAACGCTGATTTACAAATCCGTGGACGGGCGCGATATCGAGCTGCTGTTTTTCCCGCCGACGACGCCCCGTTTTCCCCGCGCGCCTCTGCTGATTCTGGTGCCGGGCGGCGGCTGGAAGCTGAGCAACGCCCGCAGTATGTACGATATGGAACGCGCCGCGTGCGAAACACTGCGGGAGCAGGGGTTTGCCGTGGCAGCGCTGTCCTACCGCAACCGCAAGGACGACGGCGTCAACATGCGGGAGATGGTGGCGGATATTTTCGACGGCGCGGGGTATTTGTCCCGCCATGCCGCGGTGCTCGGCATAGACAGCGAGCGGTTCTACACCTCCGGTCATTCGGCGGGCGCGCATTTGTCGCTGCTGCTCGCCTATGCGTCGCCGGACTTTTTGGCGGCGGAACGGGTGTACGGCGGCGAACGATTTACCGTGCGCGCCACTGCGCCGTTGTCCCCGCCCACATGGCTGCCCAAAGGCGCGGGGGAACCCTATCTGTGTTTTTCGGTGGACGATCTGTTCGAGGACTGCGACGACGGGGACTACCGCCTGTTCAGCCCCGAAGCCTTGGCGGACGACGGGCGCGGCGTGCCGACCATTGTTGCCGTAGGAACGCGGGATGAACTGGTCTACCCCGCCAACGGTGAACGGCTGGCTGACAAGCTGCGCGCACACGGCATCCGTGTCGAACTGATCCGCTCGGAGGGCGGCGGGCATTGCTTTGAGCCAATCGACGCGGCACATTCCGCCCCCGATATCGGCGAGATCTTGCGCCGCGTCGCCGCGTTTTTTCTGGATATCAATCAACAATGATAAACCATCTGCAAAACAGTAAATCCTCCGTATGGTTGCTGCCATGCGGAGGATTTGTTTATACCCGACAAATAGATTTACGCCTTTTTTACAAAATTTTGCATCAGAATGCCGCCAACAATAAAAACCAATGCGATCAATGTGTTGACCTGCATCGTTTCCTTCAAAAAGATTACCGACACAACCAACGATAAAAACGGCGTTAAATAGGCAAGATTGGCAATCTTGGCGCTGTTCTCCGCCCCGTTCAGCGCCAATGCCCAAAGCAAATACGCCACCGCGTCGGTCGCAATGCCGAGCCACAAAATGCCAAGCCACTGGGTGCCCTTTATGGGAATCCATGTTTCTGTCGCAAGTCCCAACACCAGCGCACAAACCGCCGCAACCAACCAACTGATCATCATCGCAATGCTCTGAGTATAGTTCGCCTTTTTATTCAAGACCGAGAACAATCCATAGAAAGCCGCCGCCATCACGCAGCTCAGGATGCCCAACGCGGTATTGCCCGTGGCGGCGACTCCGCTTCCCGAGGACAGAATGATGATGCCCACAAAGGAACAAAGCATGGCCATGATTTTTACCGGCGTCAATTTCTCTTTCAAAATGATACAGGAGAAAATGACCAGCATAATGGGCCACAGATAATTCACCACGCACGCTTCTTGGGATGTCAATTGCGACAAACCGTAATAATAGAGCGCCGAATACAGAAACAGACCGATAAATCCCAATCCGCTCATGATGCCGTAATCTTTGGCTGCATATTGTTTCATTTCTTTGATGGCGCCGCTTTTCAAATTCACCAGCAGCAAAAACAAAAAAGCAACCATACTGCTGATGGATAATGCTTCCAGATTGGGAATGTCAAATAACAGCTTCTTGACGACGGCTGCCATTGTCGCCCAAATCAGCACCGTGATCATTGCATATGCTATGTTTTTCTTCATGGATTTACTTCACTTTTTTATACAACAGCAGCGCCGCACCGATAAACAAAACTTGCAGCACATTCACCTGCATGGTAAACGAAACGGAAAAATCAATGATGGCGAGATCCACATGCACCGAATCAAACCCGATGGAATCGCCCCATGTCAGCCATTTCAGCCAGTCCACACCGGCAGTCAGGTTGGCGACCAGGGCGGACAGCACCAGCGCCGCCAACACGAGAAAAATCAAAATCAAGGTGTTTTTTGCTTTCATATTGTCCTCTCCGTTTGTATCAATCTACGCCGCGGCGATACAAGCCGCGGGTGATGCCGTCCCGCGGTTCGCCGCCGTCGCGATAGGCGCGCGCGATTTCCGCGACCTCCGCCGCCGTTTCCGTCGTGAAATACAGCATCCAAAAATCCACCG
>CAJKXG010000244.1 GCA_905203795.1 uncultured Oscillospiraceae bacterium
AACGCAGACATTGCCGCGTCGCGCATTGCGGCGGCGTTGGGAGCGGAAAAGCTGGTGCTGATGACCGATGTGCGCGGGCTGTTGCAGGACAAGGATGACGAAGAATCGCTCATCTCGGTGGTACATGTCAGCGAGGTGCCGCAGCTGAAAAAACAGGGCGTTATCTCGGGCGGTATGATCCCGAAAATCGACTGCTGTGTGGAGGCGGTGCGCCGCGGCGTGAAACGCACCCACATCATCGACGGGCGCATCCCCCACTCTATTTTGATCGAAATGCTGTCGGATGACGGCATCGGCACGATGTTCTTATAAGGGAGAGATCCATCATGACACTGGAAGAAATTCAGCAGCAGCACGACGGGGCGCTGATGGCGACATATGGTCGGTTCCCGGTCGCGCTGGAGCAGGGCAAGGGCGCTGTCGCCACCGATGTGGACGGTCGCCAGTATATTGATTTCGGCAGCGGCATCGGCGTAAACTCGCTGGGCTATTGCGACGACGGCTGGGTGAAAGCCGTCAGCGAGCAGGCGGCGCGGCTGCAGCACGTTTCCAATTTGTATTATCAGCCGGTGCAGGTCGACTTTGCCGCCGAGCTGTGCGCCGCCACCGGCATGAGCCGTGTGTTTTTGGCGAACTCGGGCGCCGAAGCCAACGAATGTGCCATCAAGCTGGCGCGCAAATACAGCCGCGACACCTACGGCGACGATCGGTACGAGATCATCACGCTGCGGCAGTCGTTCCACGGGCGCACCATGGCGACTCTGACCGCAACCGGTCAGGACGCGCTGCATGTGTCGTTTGACCCGTTTATCCCCGGCTTTGCGTATGTTCCCGCCGGGGACATCGAGGCGCTGCGGCAGGCGATCAGCGCCCGCACCTGCGCCGTGATGCTGGAATGTATCCAGGGCGAAGGCGGCGTGATCGCGCAGGATCCCGCCTATTTGCAGGCGGTGGAGGCGCTGTGCCGCGAGCACGATCTGTTGTTGATCGTGGACGAGGTGCAAACCGGCGCGGGACGCACCGGCAAGCTGCTGGCGTCGGAAAACGCGGGCATTCATCCTGATGTGGTGACCATGGCGAAAGGCCTTGGCGGCGGACTGCCGATCGGCGCGTGCCTGTGCAACGAGAAATGCAAGGATGTGATGCAGCCCGGCTCGCACGGATCCACCTTTGGCGGCAACCCGGTGGTGTGCGCGGGCGCGCGGTATGTGCTGTCGCGGCTGACTGCACCCGGATTTTTGGACGAGGTCGCGCAAAAAGGCGCGTATATGCGCGAAAAAATCGCGGCGATGCCGCATGTCTGCGCGGTGCGCGGACAGGGCATGATGATCGGTATTCTGCTGGACGAGGGGCTGCAAGCCCGCACCGTGGCGGAGCAATGCCTGCAAAACGGGCTGCTGATCCTGACCGCCAAAACGCTGCTGCGGCTGTTGCCGCCGCTGACCATTTCGTATGAGGAGATCGACCGGGGACTGGCGATCTTACAAAAAGTATTGGAAGGAGCAAACTGACCCATGAACCATCTGTTGAAAATGCTGGATCTCTCCACCGAGGAGATCATCGACATTCTGAACCTGGCGGATCAGCTGAAATACGAGCTGAAACACGGCATCGAGCACAAACACCTGGCCGGCAAAACGCTGGGTATGATTTTCCAAAAATCCTCCACCCGCACCCGTGTGTCGTTTGAAACCGGCATCTACCAGCTGGGCGGCACCGGCTTGTTCCTGTCGTCCAACGACCTGCAGATCGGGCGTGGCGAGCCGATCGAGGACACCGCGCGGGTGCTGTCGCGGTATCTGGACGGCATCATGATTCGCACCTTTGAGCAGGAAGAAGTGGAAAAACTGGCGGAATACGGCAGCATCCCGATCATTAACGGCTTGACCGATTTCTGCCATCCCTGCCAGATTCTGGCGGATCTGATGACGGTGCGCGAGCACAAAGGCGAGCTGGAAGGGCTGAATATGTGCTACATCGGTGACGGCAACAACATGGCGAACTCGCTGATCGTCGGCTGTCTGAAGGTGGGTATGCATGTGTCCATCGCTTGCCCGGATGCGTATCGTCCGGCGCCGGAGGTGCTGGAATTTGCCGCGGCTTACGGCGACAAGTTTGTGCTGACCAACGATTGCAAACAAGCCGCCAAGGATGCGGATGTGATCTTCACCGATGTGTGGGCGTCGATGGGACAAGAGAGCGAGGCCGCCAAACGCCGCATCGCGTTCGCGGGGTATCAGGTCAACGACGAGCTGCTGAGTGTGGCGCACGAGGATTGCATGGTGCAGCATTGTCTGCCCGCGCACCGCGGCGAGGAGATCACCGCCGATGTGTTTGAGGCACACGCCGATGAGATTTTCGACGAAGCGGAAAACCGTCTGCACGCACAAAAAGCTGTGATGGTCACGCTGATGAAATAATCGCACACACACATCTGTAACCGCCCGGAGAAAACTCCGGGCGGTTTTTGTTTGCTCAAAACGCAAAAAATGTGTCCTATCTCACAGCGGGCACAAGCCTTCTCCTTGAGGTAATTCCCCCGCGCGCGGGGGAAATGTCGGCGCAGCCG
>CAJKXG010000245.1 GCA_905203795.1 uncultured Oscillospiraceae bacterium
GATGTCGGGGAAGCCCTTCCCCCGCGCCACCTCGTCTCTGTTCGTGAACGCATCAAACAGGTCGTACACCCCGTTGTGCCGCAGGGCGGGGATGTACAGGTCGGGGGTGGAAGAGGTCGCCACGCCCAGCTTGACGCCCCGCGCGGCGAGCGTGCGCAGATATGCCGCCGCATGGGGCTTGAGCGGGATCTCGTGCGCGTACGCGTCGCGCGCCAGCCCGCTCCATTCGCGCATGAGCATCTCCGGCGTGTCCGTCAACGCAAACCGCGCGATCGTATAGCGGGCGGCGGCGGGAAAATCGAGCGAACTGACCGCGTCGGTATAATCGGGCGGCAGCGGGATGCCGCGCCGCGCGAGAAAACGGCGGTCGATCTCGCCCCACACGCCCATCGAATCCAGCAACGTGCCGTCCAGATCAAAGATCGCGCCCGCGATCTGCCGCAACCGTTCCATCGGCGGTCAACCGGCTTTGCGGATGCGCACGTCGCCGCTCACCGTCTCCACATCGAAGCGGGCGCTGCCGTCGCCGTACACCATGCGCGATTTGCTCACCGTCGCGGCGAAATCCGCTTGCAGATCGCCGCTCACGCTGTCCAGCTCGCAGGTGAAGCCGTCGTTTTCGGGGATGGTCAGCTCCACGCTGCCGCTCACCGTCTCCGCGTCCACGCGGTTCGGGCAGACCGACGACGCGACGCTCACCTCGCCGGACACACTGTTCGCGTCCACGCGCTCAAACCGCCCGCTCGCCGTCACATTGCCGCTCACCGTCTCCACATCCAGCGTATCCGCCTGCACCTCGCGCAGTGTCACCTCGCCGGACACGCTGTTCGCATCCAGCTTCGCCGTCTGCATGCCCTCCACCGTCGCGTCGGCGGACACCACCTCCAGCATCACGACGTCCAGCTTCGCCATGTCGCGCGGCACCTGCACGGTCAACACCTTGTGCGGGATGCGAAACACGCCCCAGTGCCAACCGGATGCGGTATACTGCACGATCAGCCGACCGTCGTCCGTCAGCCGCCAGTGAAGCTGCTTGTCCGTGTCCAGCGACCCGCTCGCTTGCTCGCTGACCTGCACGGTATCGCCGTCATAGGCGGCGATGCGCACATCGCCGCTCGTCCAGTGCACCTCCACCGCGCGCACGTCCGCCGCCGCCAGCGTCGTCCCGCCCGCTTGGTACAGGCTGCTGTCCGCGTACGTCGTCCCGCCGAAGCCGAAGCCCCAACTGCCGATGTTGCTCCAATTGACCGTCAGACACACCACCAGCAGCGCGGTCAATCCCAATGCCACGATCCCCCACAGGATCAGCCGCACAATCGCCGAAGTTTTCATACCGCTCGCCCCTTTCTCAATTCGCCAGATCGAAAACCGCGCGCAGCACGCCGCTGAGTGCGCCGCCGATCGGGAACATCAGCCATGTGATATACCACGCGCCCGTGCTGAAGCTGAGCACGAAATATCCCGCCAGAATCAGCATCCACAGCGCGCCGTCCACCGCCTTAAACAACTTTTTCTTTTCGCTGCCGCGGCGGTTGAATTCCTTGAATTCCTCCACCATCGTCCGATCGGTCGGCTGCGGGTGTTCCTTGGTCATGCTGTTGTAGATCAGCAGTCCCACCCCCGCCGCGATCATCACGAACATCAGCACAGGACCTGCGACGTCGCCGTCCAGCAGGATGCACGGCACGACGCTGAGAATAAACAGCATCACCGCCGCCGCTGTCAGCAGCGCCGACCGTTTTTGCTCCTGCACGGACACCGCCGCCGGCGTTTCCCGCTGCAAGCCCGCGATCAGCTCGCTCACGTCGCCGATGCCCGCGACGGCGATGTTATACGCCGCCTCCTCGCTCTTGCCTTCGTTGAGCAGATCCTGATATTTGTCTGTCAGGTTCTGGAGCATTTCCTCTTTCAGTTCCACGGTTTGTCTTGTCTGCGGTGCGTCGCGAAACAGCTCCTCCACATGCGCCCGCAATTTCTCCGATGTGGTCATGTTGCGTCTCCTCCTTCAAAATCAATCAGTCGATCAATCAGGGTCTTGGCTTCCGCCCATTCTGTGCGCAGACGGTCGTACTCCCGCCGCCCCGTTTCGGTGATGGCATAATAGCGCCGTCTGGCGCCCGTCGCTTCATCGCCCCAATAGGAATAGATGAAGCCCGCTTCCTCCAGCCGCCGAAACGCCGTATACAGGGTGGCTTCCTTCAGCTCGTACTGCCCGCCCGTCGCGCGGCGGATCGCTTTGTTGATCTCGTAGCCGTAGCTGTTGGCGTGCAATAGCTGCGCCAGAATGATGGTATCGGTATTTCCGCGAATCAAATCCGATGCGATCACGATGGCATCTTCTCCTTTCGTCATACACTCTAACACAAGTTACCTCACCTGTCAAGGTATTTTTGAAAAAAATATACCGCTTTTTTTGAAGGGGACGCGGGAGTTGACAAATGTCGGTCGGCGGGGTATGATGAACAGGAATCAAACGGAAGGAGATGGGCGTTTCGATGAAACACCTGTTGGTTTTAAACGGACCGAATCTCAATCTGCT
>CAJKXG010000246.1 GCA_905203795.1 uncultured Oscillospiraceae bacterium
GCCCATTTGGCCAGTTGGTGCTGCACGACGGTTTTACCCGAGCCGAACGGACCCGGCACCGCCGCCACACCGCCCTTGGCGATGGGGAACAGCGTGTCGATGACGCGCTGACCCGTCACGAGCGGGATATCCGGCGACAGCTTGCGGCGATAGGGACGCCCGACACGCACCGGCCACGACTGCATCAGCGTCAGCGATACATTGCCGTTATCGGTGGCGATCGTGTACACCGTGTCCGTCACCGTGTAGTCGCCCTCGGCAACGGCGGTGACAGTGCCGCTCATGTTGTTCGGCAGCATAATCTTGTGGGCCACCACGGCGGTTTCCTGTACCACACCGATCGTGTCGCCGCTGACCACGCAGTCGCCGACCGCGACGGACGGAGTGAAGTGCCAGTGCTTGTCGCGCGGCAGAGAAGGCACCTCCACGCCGCGCTGCAGATTGGTGCCGCTCACCTTCATGATCTCCGCCAGCGGGCGCTGGATGCCGTCGAAGATCGAGCCGATCAGACCCGGTCCGAGCTCCACACTCAGCGGTTTGCCCGTGGACACCACTTCCTCGCCCGGTCCCAGTCCGGCTGTCTCCTCATACACCTGAATCGACGCCTTGTCACCGTGCATTTCGATGATCTCACCGATCAGCCGTTCCTTGCTGACGCGTACCACGTCGAACATGTTCGCGTCCCGCATGCCTTCCGCGATGACCAGCGGACCGGCGACCTTGGTGATCGTTCCCTTCGCCATATAACCATTCCTTTCGATAAAGGTCAGTCTTTGTTGAATATGATATCCGAGCCGACGGCCTTTTCCACCGCCTGTTTCAGCCACGTTCGCCCCACGCCGTTGTTGCCGGAAACGCCCGGGAGAGGGACGACCGACGGGGTGAGCTGCTCGTCGAGCTTCTGAATGTCTTTTTCCAGCCCGGCGGCCAGTTGTTCGGTGATATAGATCACGCCGTATTCCGCATTGACCAGCCGCCGCAGCAGCGCCGCCGCGTCCTCGCCCTGCTCACAGGGGTAGATATCCAGCCCGACGGCGGCGAAACCCTTGATGCTTTCCGCATCGCCCATCACAGCCATTTTAACCATAAAGCAAGTCCCTCAATCTTTCCCGCACGGTCTGCTCCGGCTGTCCGGTCTTGACGCCGCTGTACAGGATGCGCACGGTTTTCAGTTCCGCCAGCCGCGCCATCAGATAGCCGAGCAGCGGTTCGATTCCGCTGTTGGCGAAGCGGCAATCCCGCGCCGCCGCCGTCACCTGATCATCGGCGTATTTTTCAAACGCGGCGGGACTCTCGCGGTAGCGCTCCGCCGCTTGGGCAAAGCCTTTTTTCTCCAACAATTCCAGCACGGCGTCCTCGCCCGCCCGCGCCGCCGCGATCAAGTCGTGTTTCGACAGCCGGTCGGTATCCACGAGAATCGCATCCAAAAACGCGGCGCTTTTTTGCGCTTTTGCCGCGCGAATAGCGGCTTTGATGGTGTTGAAAAACACTTTGGTGTCCGCGATACGCTGAATGACGGCGTTTTTGGTCGCCGCCGCGGCCTCCCGCTGTGCGTCCAGACACGCCGCGTCCAAAATGCCGTCCGCCAATTGCGGATCGCCGTTTTCCACCAGCGCCGTCCGCGCGGCTTCTCCGCCGCGCAGATACGGCGGCAGCAGATCAAACCGCCCTTCTTTGACGGCGCGTTCCAGCAGTGCCGGATCGACTAACGCCGGCTCGATCAGCAGATGGCGGTAGTTCCGCCCGCGCACAACACCTTTGAGCGTTGTTTTCAGGTTGTGATAGTCGTTTTCGTAAAAGAACGGGGCAAAGCAAGCGTCGTCGGGCGCCATGCCGAGCAGATACTGCCACAGTGCGCGGGTTTCCGTCCGCAGCATGGCGGGTACATCCTGCTGCTCCGACGGGTTGCCGTAGCCCTTGTCCCGCAGTGCCGCCGCCAGCTCCTCGGTGGTGCGGCAGGCGAGCAATTGCGTGATATCGGCGGCGGTCAGCAGGGTAGTCTCCTTGGCGCGCACATTGCCGATGGCAAAGCCGTAAGACTTGGTCGCCATACGCCGTCCCCCTTTCCGTATCAGTCAAACAGAATGCCGTTGACGGCATCCACCAACTCTTCGTGTTTTTCGTGCATCAGCGCGTCAAACGCCGCATTGATCTCCACATCGCCGCAGCGCAGGATGAACCCGCCGTGGATAGCCGCCGGCGCATCGCCGAGCGTCGAGCCGTGCGCTTCCAGGAATCGGCGGAAAGCGGCGGTGTCACGCGCGAGATCGGCGGCAGACAGCAGCACTTCGCCCTGTTTGCCCTCGCTTACCGCGTCGAACAATTTCTCCAGATAGGCGAAATACGCCGCGTCCGACTGCGCGTTCAGCGTCTCCAATGCCGCTGTCAGCACGGCGTCGATCTCCTCGCGGCGACATGCCAGAAGCGCGTCGCGTACGATCAGTTCCGCGCCGGATTTGCCGGTGGCGCGGATCAGCGCCGCCTGCTTTTCCGCGTCGGCGGATGCG
>CAJKXG010000247.1 GCA_905203795.1 uncultured Oscillospiraceae bacterium
GTCTGGACGTGGCGGTCGCGATGGGCGGCGGCACGTATTACATCACCTGCCCGAAAATGGTGCGCATCAACCTGACCGGTAAGCTGCAACCGTGGGTCGCGGCAAAAGATATTATTCTCGAAGTGCTGCGCCGCATGTCCGTCAAGGGCGGCGTCGGCAAGATCATCGAATACGGCGGCGAAGGCGTGAAAACGCTGAGCGTGCCGGAACGCGCCACCATCACCAATATGGGCGCGGAGCTGGGCGCGTCCACCTCCGTTTTCCCGTCGGACGAGATCACCCGCGCGTTCATGAAGGCGCAGGGTCGCGAACAGGATTGGGTGGAGCTGTCGGCGGACGAGGACGCCGTGTATGACGAGGTGCTGGACATTGATTTGTCTGCGCTGACCCCGATGGCGGCGTGCCCGCATTCGCCGGACGCGGTCAAGACCATCGAGGAGATCGGCGCGATCAAGGTGGATCAGTGCTGCATCGGCTCCTGCACCAACTCGTCGCTGATGGATATGCTGAAGGTCGCCGCCATTCTCAAGGGCAAGACGGTGCATCCGGATGTCAGCCTGTCCATCGCCCCCGGTTCCAAGCAGGTGTATAACATGCTGGCGGAGTGCGGTGCGCTGGCGGATATCATCGCGGCGGGCGCGCGCGTGCTGGAATGCGCGTGCGGTCCCTGCATCGGTATGGGGCAGTCGCCGAATTCCGCAGGCGTATCGCTGCGCACGTTCAACCGCAACTTCGAGGGTCGTTCCGGCACGGCGGATGGGCAGGTTTATCTGGTCAGCCCCGAAACGGCGGCCGCGTCGGCGCTGACGGGTGTGTTCACCGATCCGCGCACACTGGGCGAACCGCCGGTCATCACGATGCCGGAAAAATTCCTTATCAACGACAACATGATCGTGCCGCCTGTGTCGGAAGACGAGATGGACAGCGTGGAGATTTTGCGCGGTCCGAACATCAAGCCGTTCCCGAAAACCGCACCGTTGGCGGACACCATCGAAGCCAAGGTGCTGCTCAAGGTCGGCGATAATATCACCACCGACCATATCATGCCGGCGGGTGCGAAGATCCTGCCGCTGCGCTCCAATATTCCCGCCATTTCGGAGCACTGCTTCGTGCGCTGTGATGAACAATTCCCCGCGCGCTGCAAGGCAGAGGGGAAAGGCTTCATCATCGGCGGCTCCAACTACGGGCAGGGCAGCTCGCGTGAACACGCGGCGCTGGCGCCGTTGTATCTCGGCATCAAAGCCGTCGTCGTCAAGTCGTTCGCGCGCATCCATGTGGCGAACCTGATCAACGCGGGCATTCTGCCGCTGACCTTCGCCAACGAAGCGGACTACGACCGTATTTCCGAGGGCGATGTGCTTTGCCTGCCGGATATCCGCGAAAAGCTGAAGAGCGGCGCGGCAGTCGTGCTGGAAAACAAAACGACCGGCGAACAGTATCCGCTGAACACCGGCTTCTCCGAGCGCCAGACGGCGATGCTGCTGGCGGGCGGTTTGTTGGATTATACCCGCGAAAACGGGTAAGCGGCAGTATCGGAAAGGGGCGTTTGCAGAATGAAACAAGACCGCGTTTCCATGTCGGTCATTCGTCGGATGCCGCGCTATTATCGCTTTATGTACGATTTGATGGAAAGCGGTGTGACGCGCATTTCTTCGACAGAGTTGTCCCAGCGCATGGGGGTGAGCGCCTCGCAGATCCGGCACGATTTCAACTGCTTTGGCGGGTTCGGTCAGCAGGGCTACGGCTATGCGGTGGAACAGTTGTATCACGAAATCGGGCGCATTCTCGGTATGGACGAGTTGTCCGACGCCGTGTTGCTCGGCGTGGGCAACATGGGTCGCGCCATTGCCAATCATATGGCCTTCGAGAGTCGCGGCATGCGGTTGGTGGCGGCGTTTGACGACGCTCCCATGCAGCCGACGGTGCGCGATCTGACCATCCTGTCCACCGACAAGCTGGAAAGCGTCTGCCGCAAGCTCAAGCCGCAGATCGCCATTCTCTGTATCCCCAAGGAAGCCGCGCCGGAGCTGGTGGAGCGTTTGATCGCGCTCGGCGTGCGCGGGTTTTGGAATTTTTCCCACTACGACATCACCTATCATCACCCCGAAGCCATCGTGGAAAATGTCCACCTCGGCGACAGTATGATGACCTTGTCCTATCGCATAAAACAGGAGTAAGCAAAACACCCGTCGAAAAGGAAAGCCTTTCCGACGGGTGTTCGTTTATTCTCCGATATACGTAAATCGCTGTACCGTTTTGCCGTCGCGCTCGACGGTCTCGTTCCACATGGCGGCAGGGCGAACCCACACGCCGCCGTCGCCGTACAGCGCCTGATAGACGACCATGTCCTCCAGCGTTTCGGAGTGGCGGGCGACTGCCAGCACGCGATAGTCGTTGCCCTTGAAATGGCGGTATCGCCCGAGACGGATCGTGTCACTCACAGCCGTGCCACCCCCGACGCGCGCGCCGCTTCCGCGAC
>CAJKXG010000248.1 GCA_905203795.1 uncultured Oscillospiraceae bacterium
CATATCCGTCCCCTCCTTACGAATTCTTTTTCCACTGCGCCGTGAGCGTCACGTCGTCCAGAATGTACTTCACCGCGTCCCCGTCCGCATAATTGCCGACGACGGCACCGCTCGCCTTCCAGCCCGTGAAGGTGTATCCCTCGCGCACGAACGCGTTTTTCGGAATGGTGTAGGTCACGCCGACCGCCACGGCGTCGTCCGCCATGCTGCCGCCCGTCTGCCCGTTGCCGTCAAAATGGATCGTCGCCTGGGACAGAACGTCCGCTTCGGAGCGGTCGCGCACCCGCAGCACAAAGTTTTCGGTCGCATTGTTGCCTTCGAAGTTGAGACCGCTCGCGCCGTAGAAATAGGCGGGCTTGCCGTCGCGCAGCAACAGCGCGGGACGCTCAAATTTCGGTTCGCCGATGTAGGGCGTGGTGGCGTAGGGCGGGATGGCGGTGTAATCGGTCAGCAGTCCGAACGCGATCTGCGTGTCTGCCAGCTTAAACGAACGCCCGTCCTCCGATTCCCACAAGATGCCGCCGCCGCGGACGCCGGTGTTGTCGCCGAAATTGTCGGTGGTCATCAGGTAGATCTTGCCGTCCATTTCAAACGCCGTCACGTCCTCGATGTAGCTGACGTTGTCGGTGATGGGCTCGTCGCACTTGACATAGCCGTATTCCAGATGATCGGACACGGCGTAGCCGTAGCGGGTGGACGCGAAATCGACGCCCGCCTTAAAGTAGATGAAATATTCGTCCTTGATCTTGATGATGTCGGGGTTGTCCGTGCCGAGCAGGGAATTCGCCGTCCAGCCGGTCTTGTCCGCCTGCACGACTACGCCGTCCTTGTTTTCGCCCTGCAGCTCCCACGGTCCGTACAGGCTGTCGGAGGTGGCGAGACACACCTTCTGATCCTTTTGCTGCGAACTGCCCTGCGTGATGTACAGGAGGCAGTATTTGCCGTCGATCTTCTTGACATGCACATTGTGCGGCGAAAACTGTCCCTTCGTCAGATCGTCGTTGCACAGCGCGATATCCACCACTTCAAACGGTCCTTCCGCGCTGTCGCCCACGCAGTGCGCGATCTCGCAGATGTTTTTCCAGCCGTTCATGCCGTCGCCGTAGTTGTGCTTTGCTTTCCAGCGCGACACAAACAGATGCGTTTTGCCCTCGTCGTCGTCGATCGGGGCGATGCACCAGTAGAAATAATCGGGATCGGACATCGCCGGACCGATGTATTCCAGACTCAGCGCCACATCGCTGTAGGGCACCTTCGGCGGGTACTGCACTGCCGACGGCAGTGTGTCGCCCACGACGGGGGCGGCGTTGGTGGCGGCGTACAGCACGTCGCTCCTGCTGCCCTCGCTGCCGCCCTTCACGGCGGAGACGGAGAAGGTGTAGTACGTGTTGGGCGACAGCCCGATCACGCAATAAAACGGATCGGTGACAGGCAGGTTGTTGATGCGTTTGGAGCCGTTATACACGTAATACCCCTCCGCGCCTGTCACTTCGTCCCAGGTCAGACTGATGGCGCTGTCGGTGACAGCGGTGGTTTGCGGTTTTGACACAGTGCTTCCTCCTTCTGCGGTGACGGATGCGTCCGATGCCGGCGCACGGCAGCCGCTCAGCGCCGACGCGGCGGCGACAGCGATCGCCAACAGCATGGCGCCCGTCCTACGTTTGATTCTTCCGAACATACAGGATACCTCCTTTTCTTACCGTAAGTATAATAAATTTAGCTATTTCGCACAATGGTACGATGCTTGTTGTATTTGCGGTTTGACTTTGTCCTTTTGTTATGTTATAATGTGGAAAGAAAAGGATGGAATCTATTGAAAATACATGATTTTTCATCTTTTCAATTGATAAAGTGGTTTGTTATCATGTGCGCCATGGAGGGGATATTATGGGCAGCCGCCCGATCTTTTTGGTCAATCCGTACCTGCACGATGTTAACCCGCGCGAGGCGGGGGAGGAGATTTGCCGCGGCGAATCCAAAGCCGGTCCGTTTTATCGCCCGCACTATCTGCTGCATTATGTGCTGTCCGGCTCGGGTACGTTTTACATCGACGGGCAGCGTCACGACGCGACGCGCGGACAGTTGGCCATTTTGCATCCGTATGAAGTGATGAGCCATGTCACGACCGACGACCCCTGGCATTACGGCTGGATCGGGTTTGAGCTGACGCTGAACATACCCGCGCTGCAAAACGCGCAGTTGGTGGAGCTGCCGCAGGCGGAGCATATTTTCCGCTCGATCATCACCTCCGACCGCCTGACGAGCGGGCGGGAGATGTACCTGTGCGGCAAGATATACGAGCTGCTGTCGCTTTTGCAGCAGGCGGAAAAGCCGTCGGACAACCGCACGCTGGATCACATCACCAAGATCAAGGAGTACATTGATTCCAACTATCACCTGCCCCTCACGGTGGAAAAGCTGGCGCAGGACATGCATGTCAGCCGCAG
>CAJKXG010000249.1 GCA_905203795.1 uncultured Oscillospiraceae bacterium
GCCGACAACCGTTTGGGCGCGGCGGCATACGCCACCGCATCGCACGGTCGAAACCCAAACGAAAACCGCTCTGCCAGCGCCGCGTATTGCGAGATCGCACGCAAATTCGCCTCCGCGTATCCCGCCGCCCGTTCCGCGCCGAGCGTTTTCAGCAGCTTGGCATAGATCAGCCCGTGCTGCGCCGTGATTTTGGCAGTGGTATGCGCCGATGTGCCGCCGCACAGCTCGTCCGCCTCGATCAACATCAGCGAGTTTACGCCCTCCTGTTGCAGCCGATACGCCGTCAGCAACCCGCACAGCCCGCCGCCGATAATCAACACATCGGTATATCGGTCGCCGCGCAGTGCGGGGAATGTCGGCATGGTGACCTCCCGCTGCCACAACGAAGAGTACGGTTTTCTCCCTGCCATTCGCAAGACCCCCTTTTCCGCCAGTATTCCCCAAAAGGCGAATGCTATACGCCGGCTATGGGCACAAAAACCTACCCCTGTATTATACTATTCGTAATATACATAATAAAATATACAAAAAACGGACTGTCGATTGACAGTCCGTCGATGAGTGATGGCTTATTTTGCTTCCTGATGCTGCACAGCCGCCTGCACCAAACCGCGGAACAGCGGATGAGGGCGATTGGGGCGGGACTTGAATTCGGGGTGGAACTGGCACGCCACAAACCACGGATGCTCTTTCAGCTCGATCATTTCGACGATCTCCTTGTCCGGCGAAATGCCCGCCAGCCGCATACCGGCGCGCTCCAACTCCTCGCGATAATCGTTGTTGAACTCATAGCGGTGGCGATGACGCTCGTAGATCATCTCCTGCTCATACGCCTGATACGCTTTTGAATCGATATCCAGCACACAGGGATACGCGCCGAGCCGCATTGTACCGCCGCGCTGCCGCACGGCACGCTGATCCGGCATCAAGTCGATCACCGGATGCGTCGTCGTGGGGTCGATCTCCGCCGTATGTGCGTCCGCATACCCCAACACATGCCGCGCAAACTCGATCACCGCGATCTGCATACCCAGACAGATGCCGAGATACGGCACGCCGTTTTCCCGCGCATACCGCGCCGCCGCGATTTTGCCCTCAATACCGCGGCTGCCGAAGCCGCCGGGCACCAGAATGCCGTCCGCGTCTTTCAGCCGCTCGGCGGCGTTACCGTCTGTCACCGTCTCCGAATCCACCCAGTCGATCTTCACCGACGTATGCCCCGGGATACCGCCGTGCTTGAGCGCTTCCGCCACGCTGAGATACGCGTCGTGCAATTCGACATATTTGCCGACCAGCGCGATGGTCACCTGCTTGTCCGGATGCCGCAGCGCGTCCACCATGCCCTGCCACTCGGTCAGATCGGGCTGCAAATCCTCATAGCCGAACTCGCGGCACACGATACGCGCCAAGCCCTCGTTTTCCAGCACCAACGGCGCTTCGTACAGCAGCGCCACATCGCGGTTTTCGATGACCTGATCCGACCGCACATTGCAAAACAGCGCGATCTTTTCCTTGAGTTCGTGCGACAGCGGATGTTCGGTGCGGCAGACAATCACATCCGGCTGAATACCGATGGACAGCAACTCCTTGACGGAATGCTGCGTCGGTTTGGTTTTCAGTTCCTGCGACGCGGCGATATAGGGCACCAGCGTCACGTGCAAAAACAGGCAGTTGCGCCGCCCGTAATCCACCGAAAACTGGCGGATCGCCTCCAAAAACGGCTGACTTTCGATGTCGCCGATGGTGCCGCCGATCTCGATGATGTTGATATCGTATTTTTCGCTGTCCTGCGCGATGCGATGCTTGATCTCGTTGGTAACATGCGGAATGATCTGCACCGTCCCGCCGTCATAATCGCCGCGGCGTTCGCGCTCCAGCACACCCCAATACACCTTGCCCGACGTGACCGAGCTGCTTTTGGCCAGATTCACGTCGATAAACCGCTCGTAATGACCGAGATCGAGGTCGGTCTCCGCACCGTCCTCCGTCACGAACACTTCACCGTGCTGAATCGGGTTCATCGTGCCGGGATCCACATTGAGATAGGGGTCGAGCTTTTTCACCGACACACTGAGTCCCCGACATTTGAGCAACCGCCCGAGCGATGCCGCCGTGATGCCCTTGCCCAGACCCGATACCACACCGCCGGTCACGAAAATATATTTTGCCGCCTTTGCCGCCATCGTCCCTCACTCCTTATCTTGTCAACCGCACCGGAATGCCCTGTGCGTGTAAATACGCCTTCAAATCGGGAATATCGATCTCGTGGTAATGGAATAGCGACGCCGCCAGCACCGCGTCCGCCTTGCCGACGGTGAACGCGTCGGCAAAATGCGCCATTGTGCCCGCACCGCCCGACGCGATCACGGGTATCCCCGCCGCCGCCGACACCGCCGCCGTCAGTTCAAGATCGTACCCCGCTTTCGTGCCGTCGCA
>CAJKXG010000250.1 GCA_905203795.1 uncultured Oscillospiraceae bacterium
CGGTGGATTTCGGGCTGCGACTGGTCGGCGAACTGGTTTCGGAGGAACAGGCGCGGGCACTGCGGGCGGGGATTCAATGTCGATGATCGCCGCGCGCGGGGATATCCGCCCTCTTAAGATGCAGTTGCGCGAACAGTACAAGACATTGCGCCGCGAAATGCCACCGCGGGAAAAGGCGCGCTGCGACCGCCGCATCGCCGAGCGGGTCGCGTCGCTGTGGCAGTACAAGCGCTGCCGCCTGCTGCTCACATATGTCTCCACCGACATTGAGGTGGACACCGCCGCGATCATTCAGCGTGCGCTGGCGGACGGCAAAACCGTCGCCGTGCCGCGCTGTGTGCCTGGCACACGGCGAATGGAATTTTACCGCATCGACGGGATGGAAGAGCTGGAAAAAGGCTCATTCGGCGTGCTCGAACCCCGACCGGTGCGCGAACGGCTGATCACGGATTTCCGCACGGGTCTGTGCATTGTGCCCGCTCTCAGCTATGATTGGAGCGGCTATCGGCTGGGCTATGGCAAGGGGTACTATGACCGTTTTCTGTCCCGCTTCGGCGGCGACATGATCGGCATTTGCTACAGCAGTTGTGTGCGCCGCGTGCTGCCGCACGGCAAGTACGACCGCCCGGTATCCCTGCTGGTGACAGAACGCTATTTGCGCGCTTGCGGCAAGCGCTCCCGTGGGGAGTAACCAACCCGACCGAGGGAAGACGCCGCCTGCGCGAGAAAATCATGAAATCGCATAAATAAAACCAAGTACGCGAATTTGACCTCTACTGTCTAAAGGAGGACGACCGCATGTCAGACGAATGGGAACAGATCCTGAACGAGATGCAAACCGAAAAACAGCCTGCCGAGCCGCCCGTCGGCGCCAGTACGCCCGAGCAAGCGGCACAGGAACGCCGTGAAAAGGTGGCGAATTTCCGGCTGAATCTCGATCTGGAGGACGAATTTGCCCCGTCCGAACCGACCCCTGCCCCCACGCAGCCTGTCCCCGCTTCTGCGGACACGATGGCACGCACGCAGGTGGTGGAGATGCCGCCGGAAAAAGTGAGTGCGGTCGCCGATGCTTTTGCCCAATCGGATGAGACACCTGCGCCGAGCACGCCGGTCGCCTCTGCCGAACCGAAAAAGCCGCAGCCCGCGCCGATTGCGCCGGATGCGAAAAAGCGCAAAAAGAAAAAAGCGGTCGATCCGCAGCGCGCCGCCATGTGGGGCTGTTTCCGCAGCATCCTGTATGTGGCGCTGGTGCTGGCGGTATCGCTGACACTGGCTGTCGTCATCATTCTCGCCGGCCTGGACGTGACCGGTCTGAACAAATCCACCGAGGACGTGGAAGTGACCATCCCGCGCAACGCGAGTACCCGCGAAATTGCCGAGGAACTGGAAAAACAGAACATCATCGACCACGCGTCGCTGTTCATCGCCTTTTCCAAGCTGACCCACGCCGACGGCACCTATCTGCCCGGCAAATTCAAGCTGAACGCGCACATGGGGTACAGCAACATCATCGAAACCCTGCAAGCTGGCGTGAAACGCGAGACGGTGCGCGTCACCATTCCCGAGGGCTACACCATTGATAAGATCGCAGCGCTGCTGGCTGACAAGGGCGTGTGCACCGCCGACGAGTTCTACACCGCCGTCACGACCGGCGACTACACCGACTACGACTTCATCGCCGCCATCCCCAAGGACAGCGAACGCCTGCAAGGGCGCACCTATCTGCTGGAGGGATACCTCTTCCCCGACACGTATGAGTTTTACACGGGCAGTTCGGGCGAAACGGCGGTGCGCAAGCTGCTGGACGGCTTTGCCACCCGCGTCAACACGACCTACCGTGCGAAGATCGCCGCCAAGGGCATGACCATTGACGACGCCGTGATCCTCGCCTCCATCATTCAGGGCGAGGCGGCGGACGGCGAATGGTCGAAGGTGGGGCGCGTGCTGCGCAATCGTCTGGACAATCCGTCGCAATATCCAATGCTGCAATGCGACGCGACCGCCAACTATATCAAAAATCTGAACACCGCACCGCTGGGAGACACGGTGAACGCCGACGCGTACGACACCACCAAACGGACGGGACTGCCCGCAGGTGCGATCAACAATCCCGGTCTGAACGCTTTCAACGCCGTGTTGAATCCTTCGTCGGACAGCACGGTGGTCAAATGCTACTTCTTCGCAACGGATTATGAATCCGGCGTAACCTATTATTCCAAGACGTACACGGAGCATGTCAACATCTGCCGGAAATACGGCATCGGCATGTACGCGAACTAAGAAAGGAGTTTCTCATGGATCAACCGCCCATGGAATCGTTGGAACCTGTCCCCGCCAAAAAGCGGCGCTGGCTGCCGGTGGTCATCGGCGTTGCCGTGTGTCTGTTGGTCGCGGCGGCGCTGGCCGGCGGCGTGATCCTGT
>CAJKXG010000251.1 GCA_905203795.1 uncultured Oscillospiraceae bacterium
ATGGCAGGGAATATCCGACACATCCACGATGACGTTCGATAGGGTAAACCGCCCGATGAGCGGTGCTTTTTGTCCGTTGATTTCCACGTATGTGCGGTTGTTCCGCCCGATGTGGCTGAGATCGTTTTTCAGGTATCGGAGATGATCGCGCAGCCGAAAACTGTCCCGCATGCCGACCATGCCCCAGCCGTCTATGTGGCCGGCGGGTACGACGGCAATGCGTGTCGGGCGTTTGGTGCGGTACATGCTGCCGTAGCCGACGTTGTGTCCTTTCGGCAGCCATTTGACAGCCGCGACTGTGCATTCCAAATGTCCGACGGGGGCAAGTCCCCACGGTTCTTTGGATGGGTTTGCCGGCGTCAGCCCGAAAAATCCCGAGCCGACACGCACGGCGTCCAGCAGGGTATCGGGATAACGCAGCACCGCCGCTGTGTTGGCGATATGCCGCATACCGATCGGCATGCCGGCGGCTGCCAGTTTGTCGGTGACGGTCAGAAAAAGTTCGGTTTGTTCACGCACGCTGCGTTCGTGGACGGAGAAGGCGTCATGCAGATGAGAAAAGCAGCCCTCGATTCGCAGATGCGGTGCGTCGGCGCGAAGGCGAAGCATGTCCTCCTCCTGCCCGGGCAGATACCCAAACCGCCCCAATCCGGTGTCAATCATCAGGTGTGCCGCTACAGTCGTGTCGGCACGGCGTGTCTCCTGCTCGAGTACGGTCGCGCTCTCTGCGCTGTCCACACACGCGGTCAGGTGATAATCGATCACCGCGCGTGCCTCTGCTGCCGTTATCGTCGGCGTCAGCATCAGGATCGGCACGGCAATGCCCGCGTCTCGCAGCGCAGCAGCCTCCTCAAACTGCATGACCGCCAGCATGGAGACGCCTTCTTCCACAAGAATACGGCTGATCGGGATCAATCCTGCGCCGTATGCGTTGCATTTGACCACGCCGATGATCGGCACACCGTTGGTCATTTGCTTGATGCGGACGGCGTTTGCCCGTATTTGCCGCGTATCGATCACATATTGCGTCATGTGGGTATGGCTTCCTTTCAAACAACTGGATTGCAGAAGAAAGTATACCGACAGGACAGGCAAAAAATCATCATATAACTGCAAAGAAACTGCAAAATCCGAAAGACGGTAAATGGTGATTTCTGTGTTGACATTTCTGAAAATCAATGGTATAATAGCATACAGTTTGTAGTCCCTTGTCCAGAAGAAGTTCATATGCCGGCATAGCTCAGTTGGTAGAGCAGCTGATTTGTAATCAGCAGGTCGGGGGTTCGAGTCCGTCTGCCGGCTCCATACCTGTGGTGAGCAGTATGCGCATCGCAGGTTTTTTCTTTTTCTTAAATGAGTTGCCCGCGCGTTTATGTTATGCAAGATAGACGGTATGTTTATGGCAGTTGACGGCGACGGACAAACGTGGTATACTTAACCTAGTTGGAATAAAGAGGAGGATGCCGCTTTTGCATAAAATTGCACTTGTCACGGACTCGGCCTGTGACTTGCCCCGAGAATGGGAGGAAAACCATCACATTTGCATTATGAACTTCACCATTACGGTGGAGGATAAACTGTATACCGAACGCGAGGATATCACGCCGACGGCGTATTATCAGATTCTGCGCGAGATCAACACGCTGCCCGCTACGGCGCACATCACGCTGTTCCGTTTTATGGAACTGTATGAGGAACTGGCGGGAGAGGGGTACACCGATGTTGTGTTGGTGACCATTAACGCCGGCGGCTCGGCGACCAACGACGCAGCGCATCTGGCGGCGGCGCAGTTTGCGGACGAGCATCCCGACGCGGGATTGCGTATCCATGTGGTGGACAGCCACGCCTATTCGATGGCGTACGGTTACGCGCTGTGTATGGCGGACGATATGCGTCAGCAGGGCGCGACCGCCGAAGAAATCGTGGCGTTTTTGGAAGATGCTTTTGCCCGCGTGGAGATCGTGCTTGTGCCGTATACGCTGAAATATGTGCGGCAATCGGGACGTGTGTCTGCCGCCGCCGCGTTGGCAGGCGATTTTCTCGGTTTGCGTCCTCTGATCATGCTGAATGACGGCGTGTCTACGGTGCGCAGCAAGGTGCGCGGCGACAAACAGGTGTTGCCGGCTATGGTGAAATATCTGCGCGAACGGATCGTCAAGGACGGCTATTATATGGTCGGCACGACCGATATGGACAACGCACAGGATCTGGCGAAGCTGTGTGAGCAGGAACTGGGATATCCGCCGCTGTGCTGTTATTATCTCGGCGGTGCGATCTCGACCAACACCGGTCCGGAGACGATTGCACTGGTATTTGAAGGCGAAAAACGCCGATAACCGAAAAGCCTATCCCAATCGGGATGGGCTTTTGTTGCAAAAACGGAAGGAGGGTGTTTTC
>CAJKXG010000252.1 GCA_905203795.1 uncultured Oscillospiraceae bacterium
AGAATTTTGCGAAAAATCTTGGGAATTTTGAATAAATCATCAAAATATCCTGCAAATTTTGCTTTTGTCCCTTGACTTTTGCGTGTAATGGGGGTATACTGAAAGATACATCACCCATTGTTTGGCAAGGAGATGGTTACATGGACAGCAAGATGAAGGGGTTGTACGGGGATACAGTTTCAGCTTTATGCGAGGAGCTGCGGAAAAATAACCGCATTGAAGCGGAAAAATACGAACGCTATGACGTGAAACGCGGTCTGCGCAATGCGGACGGCAGCGGCGTGATGGCGGGGCTGACGCATGTGTGCAATGTGCACGGCTATGTGCTGAACGAGGGTGAAAAGTCGCCGGTGGAGGGCAAGCTGACCTATCGCAGTTTGGATGTGGAAGCGCTGGTCAACGGCTGTGTGGAGGAAAACCGTTTCGGCTATGAGGAGACGGTGTGGCTGCTGCTGTTTGGCTTTTTGCCCAACAAAAAGCAGTTGGATCTGCTGCACGAAATGCTGACGGCGTATCGCGAACTGCCGGAATATTTTGCGGAGGATATGATCATCAAAGCGCCCTCGCCCAATATCATGAACAAAATGGCGCGGTCGGTGCTGGCGCTGTATTCCTACGACGACAACCCAGACGACATATCGCTGGAAAATGTGCTGCGGCAGTCGCTGCAACTGATGGCGCGGATCCCGACTATCATGACCTATGCGTATCAGGTCAAACGGCGGCATTACGATCAGGAAAGCATGTTCTTCCATCCGATGCGCCCGGGTCTGTCCACGGCGGAGACGATTCTGTATAACCTGCGTCCGGATACGCTGTATACGGCGGAGGAAGCGCGGCTGCTGGACATTTGCCTGATGCTGCACGCCGAGCACGGCGGCGGCAACAACTCCACCTTTGCGGCGCGGGTGCTGTCCTCGTCCGGCACGGACACCTATTCGGCTATCGCGGCGGCGATCGGCGCGCTCAAAGGACCGCGTCACGGCGGCGCAAACGCCAAGGTGATGGAGATGCTGGAATACATCAAGGCGGGCGTGTCCGATTGGAACGATTTGGACGAGCTGCGCAGCTTCCTTGTCCGCATGATCAAAAAAGAAGCGGGCGACGGCTCGGGTCTGATTTACGGCATGGGGCATGCGGTATACACGCTGTCCGATCCGCGCGCGGTAATTCTGAAGAAATACGCCTATCATTTGGCGGAAGAAAAGGGCTACGGCGCGGAATTCCGTCTGCTGGAAGGGGTCGAGAAGCTGACGCCGGGTATTTTTGCGGAATACAAAGGGAGCGACAAGGCGATCTGTGCCAATGTCGATCTCTATTCGGGGCTGGTGTACAAGTCGCTCGGCATTTCGCCGGAGCTGTATACGCCGCTGTTTGCCGTGGCGCGGATGGCGGGCTGGTGTGCGCACCGCATTGAGGAAATTTACACCGGCGGCCGCATCATGCGTCCGGCGTATAAGGCGCTGGGCAAAGAAATTGCCTATACCCCCTTGTCGAAACGCGTATAAAGGTATATACTGTATGTATGTATTTTGATGAGAACGGGAGAGCGGGCTATGCAGAGAATCTCTGGCAAGCAGAAGATCACGGCGGTTGTCGTGGTATTGATGGCGGTTGTGCTGGCGGTGGTGCGGTTTTTGGTCGTGCCGCAGATGCAGAATGCCGTCACGGGTCGGTATGAGCTGAATGTTTGGGTGATCGGGCTGATTTTGGTCGGGCTGGTGGTGCTGACGGTGCTGGGATACAGCAAGCAGCCGCTGACCCCGACTGCGAAGATGAACGGCAAGGGCACGCCGCTTGCCGCCGTCACGGGCGCGTTGTTCGGTGCGGTGCTGCTGATCACGATGGTCATCGATCTGGTGCGCTGGCAGGGCTACGGCATCACGCCCGCCCCCAATGCGACACAGCTCAACGCGCTGGACGGCGTTACGCTGTTCGGCACGATCCTGTTCGGTGTGCTGGGCGGCGGATTCCTGCTGTGGGTGACGCTGCGTTCGTCCGACAAGTGGGGCGATACGCTGCGGCAGCATCCGTTTTGGCTGATCACGCCGGCGCTGTGGCAATGCATGCGGCTCGCACGGTATGAGCTGTCGTACGCCAGTGCGTTGGATGTGATGCGCAGTTCGTATGATTTCATCATGCTGATCTTTTCGCTGCTGTTCCTGTTCTCGCTGGCGCGGTATGTGAGTGGGGTAGGCAAGCCGTCCAGACTGCTGGTGGTGTATGCGGCGGCGACGGCGATGTTGTCGCTCTCCGGCACGGCGGCGCGCGCGGGATATTTTCTGGCGGGCGAGACGGTGGCGTTTGAATCCAGCCGTCTGGCGGGACCGGTGGACGCGGCGCTGGGGCTGTTTGCGCTGGCGGTCACGGTGGCGTTGACCTGCGCCGACCG
>CAJKXG010000253.1 GCA_905203795.1 uncultured Oscillospiraceae bacterium
AGCGACCGCGCTGCTGCAAGTCGCCGATGGTCGGGCAGCCGCAGTAGCCCATACCGGAGCGCAAGCCGCCCATCAGTTGATACACCGTGTCGGACAGTGCGCCCTTGTACGGCACACGCCCCTCGACGCCTTCCGGCACCAGCTTTTTGTTGTCCTCTTGAAAATAGCGGTCTTTGCTGCCCTTCGCCATTGCGCCGAGACTGCCCATGCCGCGATACACCTTAAATTGACGTCCCTGATAAATTTCGCTTTCGCCGGGGGACTCCTCACAGCCCGCGACCAGCGAACCGACCATCACCACATCCGCACCGGCGGCGATCGCCTTGACGAGGTCGCCGGAGTACTTCACGCCGCCGTCCGCGATGACGGGGATGCCGTACTTGGAAGCGGCGCACGCCGCGTCATAGATTGCCGTGATCTGCGGCACGCCGATACCGGCGACCACACGGGTGGTGCAGATCGAGCCGGGACCGATGCCCACTTTGATCGCGTCCGCACCCGCGGCGATCAGCGCTTCGGCGGCTTCCGCAGTTGCGATGTTGCCCGCGATCAGCGACACATCCGGAAACGCGGTCTTGACCTTTTCCACCGCTTTCAGGATATTGTGGCTGTGACCGTGCGCGGAATCCAGCACCAGCGCGTCCACCTGCGCGCCCACCAGCGAAGCCGCGCGATCCAACACGTCGGAGGTGGCGCCGATGGCGGCGGCGCACAGCAAGCGCCCGTCCTTATCGCGCGCGGAATTCGGATATTTCACCGCTTTTTCGATGTCTTTGATGGTGATAAGTCCCTTGAGATAGCCGTGCTCATCCACGATCGGCAGCTTCTCAATGCGGTGCTGACGCAAGATCTCCTGCGCCTGCTCCAGCGTCGTGCCGACCGGCGCGGTGACGAGGTTTTCCTTGGTCATCACGTCCTCGATGCGCTGCGAAAAATCGCTGAGGAAGCGCATGTCGCGGTTGGTCAGGATGCCGACCAGCTTACCGTCGCGGCATACCGGTACGCCGGAAATTTTGTATTTGCCCATCAGCTCGTTGGCGTCGGACACCAGATGGTCGGGCGAGAGGAAAAACGGGTTGACGATGACGCCGTTTTCGGAACGCTTGACGCGATCGACCTGATCGGTCTGCGCTTCGATGGACATGTTTTTGTGGATGACGCCGATACCGCCTTCCCGCGCAATCGCAATTGCCATGCGGGCTTCGGTAACGGTGTCCATCGCGGCGGTCATCAGCGGGGTGTTGAGCGTGATGCGGCGTGTCAGCCGTGTGGTGACCGAAATATCCTTCGGCAGCACGCTTGATTCGGCGGGCACCAGCAGCACGTCGTCAAAGGTAAGTCCTTCTTTCCAAAACTTTTCTGCGGCGTTTACATTCACCATAAACATTTCCTCCCTCGACTTTTTACGACCTGTGGATATGTTCTTTTTAGTATATCACACAGTGTGCAGGAAAATCAAGGTGTCAAAAAGGCGGAAAACGTCCCTTTTCCTGTTTGGATTACAGTAAAATCGCACAACCGTATGCATAAGTTTTTGTAAATAGTTATGAAATAAAATAAGGCGAAAACGGCGTGAGCGATTTGGCAGCGCTCGATCGTGTATATAGTAGAAGCAATATTTGCGAAAGGGGCAATTTCTAATGAAAACACGGACACGAATCGGCGCGATGATTCTCGTACTGGCGCTGTTGTGCGCTGTCCCTGTGGGGGCGGAAACCGAGACGACGATGATCGACGACTATGTAGCGTATCATTTGGAAAACGATGCGCCGGATGCGGAACTCGATATTGCCATTTGGTTGCCACAGGCGGATTGGGGTACTGGTGAGGGAATTCCCAAGTATGTAGGTCACATTGTTACTGTGGATCGGGTCTTATCTCTACCCAATGAAGACAGAATATATGCATTTCTTTGTCAGGAACACGATCCGGATACTTTGGAGACGATATCCGATTATGCGTGGTTTATCAAGCAACATCGTGTCTTGTCGGATAAAGAGCTTTATATCAGCAGGCAGTGGCTTACTGTGACCTTAACGGTAGCGGAGATACGGGAACTGATAGCAGAGGAGCCAATCGCCTTTATCAGTTACGGCATATTTAGTTGGGTTGAGCGATTGCCATGGCATCATGAAGGAGACGCGAACGAGGATGAAGTGGTGGATTCCCGCGACGCGCGGCTTACGCTGCAATACGCCGTCGGCAAAGTCACGCACCCGCGCTTTATTCATCTCTATGAAGCGGACATCAACGGCGACAACACCGTCGATTCCGCTGACGCGCGGCAGATTTTGCAAAAGGCGGTTGGGACATTTTAGAAAGGGGCAGTCTTGATGAAAACACGGACACGAATCGGCGCGATGATTCTCGTACTGGCGCTGTT
>CAJKXG010000254.1 GCA_905203795.1 uncultured Oscillospiraceae bacterium
CCTTGGCGACGTATGCGCGCGATCATCGCGTACTGCTGCTGGCGCACAGCGAAGCGGCGCTTGCGGAACAGGCATTGCCTGCGGGACTTGCACCGATCGCGCTGATTTTGCTGCGGGACAAGCTGCGTTCGCAGGCAAAAGATACGCTGCGGTATTTTGCCGAACAGGGCGTGACGCTTAAGGTCATCTCCGGCGACAGCATCGACACGGTGGCGGGTATTGCGAAATCCGCCGGTATCGAGGGCTGTGACCGTGTGGCGGATATGTCGCAGGTGCGGACGGACGAGGAACTGCAACGCGTGGCGGAGGAATGCTGCGTGTTCGGACGGGTCACGCCGACGCAAAAGCAAGCGCTGATCGCCGCGATGAAGAGCCGCGGACACACGGTCGCCATGACGGGCGACGGCGTCAACGATGTGCTGGCGCTGAAAGAGGCGGATTGCAGCATCGCGATGGCGTCCGGCACCGACGCGGCGCGTACCGTGTCGCAGTTGGTGCTGCTGCAATCCAACTTCGATTCGCTGCCCAAGGTGGTGGCGGAGGGTCGTCGCTCCATCAACAATATCCAGCGCTCCGCATCGCTGTTTTTGGTTAAAACGATTTATTCCACGCTCTTTGCCGTAGCCTTTTTGTTTTTGCATGCGTCATATCCGTTCGTGCCGATCCAACTGTCGCTGCTCAGCACGGTCAGCATCGGCATTCCCTCGCTGGTGCTGGCGCTGGAGCCGAATCACGAGCGGGTGCGGGGGCATTTTCTGCGCAATGTGTTGCTGCGGGCGCTGCCGGGCGCACTGACGATTGTGTATAATCTGCTGCTGATTCTCGGCTGCTGCCGTCTGTTCGGCATTTCCGGCGCGGAGTGCAGCACGCTGTGCACACTGGTGACGGGCTTCTCCGGTCTGCTGCTGCTGTATCACGTGTGTCAGCCGTTTGATCGGCTGCGGCTGCTGCTGTTCGGCGCTATGTGCGTGCTGTTCGGCGTGGGCGTGCTGGTGTTCCGCGAACTGTTTTCACTGGTATGGCTGTCGTTCGGTGCGCTGGTGCTGCTGGCGGTGTTCGCGGCGATCGCCGTGGGGCTGTTCCACTGTCTGCAACAGTTGACGCTGCTGCTGTTCAAACGGCACGATCCCTCCTGATCCGCACCCACCTCCTGTCCGCCGCATACACTGACAGCGACAGGAGGGAACCGATATGGGAGAGACAGTCACGGCGGTGTGCATGTTGGGCTTGGCTATGTATGGCTGTGTGCAGTTGATCTTTCGGCTGGTGCGGCTGTTGCTGCTGTCGCCGCGCGATTGCGGCGGGATGTGGCTGGTGCCGCTGGCGGGGCATCGAGAGGACGCGGAATATCTGGTGCGGTCGCTGGCGATGCGCCGACAAGCGGACGGTTTGCCCGCCGTATATGTGCTGGACGCGGGTCTGGATGAGGAAACGCGGCGGCTGGTGCAATCGGCGTGCACACAATGCCGCGCGGTGCGATTGATCGACCGCGCCGCGCTGTCGTGCTTGCTGGCAGACGCCGTTTGTGCGGAGGAATAGCCGGTGGCGCGCGGACAGCGGGAAACGGAAACGATAGGATATAGATATAAACGATTGGTGGTGAAACAGGATGTCCGAGGAAACAACGCTGCGCCGGATGGAAGGCACGGTCGAGCGGGTGGTGTTCCGCAACGACAGCAACGGCTGGACGGTGCTGGATGTGGCGGTCGGCGACGATCTTCACAAGGTGGTGGGGGTGCTGCCGCTGGTGAACGCAGGCGAGCAGGTGCGGCTGATGGGCGATTGGGTGGAGCACCCCACCTTTGGTGTGCAGTTTCGCGCGGAGCACTGCGAGCGTACCTTGCCGCAGGACACCGAGGGCATCTTGCGGTATCTGTCGTCCGGTGTTATCAAGGGCGTCGGCCCGAAAACCGCCGCTAATATCGTCACAAAATTCGGCGCGGATACGCTGGAGGTGATGGAGCAGCATCCTGAGCGGTTGCGGGAGGTCAAGGGCATCACGCAGGCGAAGGCAAAAAACATCGCGGAGGAATTTGCCGCGCAGTTTGGTTTGCGGGAAGTGCTGCTCACTTTTTCGCAGTATTCGCTGACGGCGGCGGAAGCGCTGCGTTGCTGGAAACGCTGGAAACCCGCCACCATCGACACCATCCGCAGCAATCCCTATGTGCTGTGTACGCCCGGGCTGCACATCGGCTTCGAGCGGGCGGACGAGATCGCGATGGGGATGCAGAGGGCGGCGGACGATCCGCATCGTGTGGATGCGGCGGTGCTGCACGTGTTGCGGCACAACAACGGCAACGGGCACACCTGCCTGCCGGAAAGCAAGCTCGTGCCGACGGTGGCGGAGCTGCTGAGCGTGTCGCTTGACGCGGTCGCCGCA
>CAJKXG010000255.1 GCA_905203795.1 uncultured Oscillospiraceae bacterium
CGCCGCCATGGTGGGGTCGCAGGCATACTATGAGTTCCAAACAGGGCATTTGGCAGGGCTTGCCCTCAACGCTTGCGCCACAATGCCGATCGAGCAGGAATTTGGCGCTTAATCCGGCTTGTTTTGCAAGAGACTGTGCGGGAACATGCAGATTTAACAGGCTTTTGTGAGAAAATTATCAAATTATTCACACTTTGACTATTGCCACTGCCAATGGGATATAGTATAATAGCTGTAAACTTGGTTGAAAATTGAAAGGAGATAGAGTTCTATGCAAAGTCCTATGACGAAGAATCCTTCCGTCCTTAGCTGGATCGAGGATAAGGTTGCCCTCGTCGCGCCGGACAAGATCGTGTGGATCGACGGTTCGGAGGCGCAACTCGAAGAACTGCGCGCCGAGGCGTGCTCGACCGGCGAAATGATCAAACTGAATCAGGAAAAGCTGCCCGGCTGCTATCTGCACCGCACGGCGGTCAACGATGTGGCGCGTGTCGAAAACCGCACCTTCATCTGCGCCCCCACGGAGGAAGAAGCCGGTCCGACCAACAACTGGATGGAGCCCGCGAAAGCGTATGACATGCTGTACAGCATCGCGAAAAACAGCTACAAGGGCCGCACCATGTATGTGATCCCGTATTCGATGGGTCCGGTGGGCTCGCCGTTTGCCAAATACGGCATCGAGCTGACCGATTCCATCTATGTCGTGCTGAACATGGCGATCATGACCCGTGTCGGCAAAAACGTGTTCGATGCGCTGGGTGACAGCGACGACTGGATCCGCGGTCTGCACTGCCGCTGCGACATCGACGAAGAAAAACGCTATATCTGCCACTTCCCGCAGGACAACACCATCATCTCGGTCAACTCCGGCTACGGCGGAAACGTGCTGCTGGGCAAAAAATGCTTTGCACTGCGTATCGCGTCCTATCTCGGCCGCCAGGAAGGCTGGATGGCGGAGCACATGCTGATCCTCGGCGTGGAAAATCCCGACGGCGACGTGAAATATGTCGCGGCGGCGTTCCCGTCCGCCTGCGGCAAGACCAACCTCGCCATGCTGATCCCGCCGGAGTACTATAAGAAGAAGGGCTACAAAGTCTGGTGCGTCGGCGACGATATCGCGTGGATGCGCATCGGTGAGGACGGTCGTCTGTGGGCGTGCAACCCCGAAAACGGCTTCTTCGGCGTAGCGCCCGGCACCAACGAAAAATCCAACCCCAACGCGCTGGCGTCCACCCGTCAGGGCACGATCTTCACCAACGTGGCGCACAATCTGGACGACAACACCGTGTGGTGGGAAGGTCTGGACAAGAACCCGCCGAAGAACGCGCTCAACTGGAAGGGCGAAAAATGGGATTGCACCGACGGCTCCAAGGGCGCGCATCCCAACTCCCGTTTCACCGCGCCGGCGAAAAACTGCCCGTGCGTGTCGCCTGAATTCGATTCCCACACCGGCGTGCCGATCTCCGCAATCGTGTTCGGTGGTCGCCGTGCCAAGACCGCGCCGCTGGTGTATCAGTCCCGCGACTGGAACAACGGCGTGTTCGTAGGCTCTATCATGGCGTCCGAAACCACCGCCGCCGCGACCGGCGCCGTGGGTGTTGTGCGCCGCGACCCGATGGCGATGCTGCCGTTCTGCGGCTATCACATGGGCGATTATTGGGCACACTGGCTGGAAATGGGTCAGAAGCTGGGCGACAAGGCGCCGAAGATCTTCAATGTCAACTGGTTCCGCACCGACGACGAAGGTCACTTCATCTGGCCGGGCTTCGGTGACAACCTGCGCGTGCTGGAGTGGATTCTGGCGCGTTGCGAGGGCAAGGCGAATGCGGTGGAGACCGCGATCGGCTATGTCCCGACGGCAGACGACATCAACCTCGAGGGCTTGGATTTCAGCAAAGAGACGCTGGCAGGCATCCTCGAAGTGGACAACGACCTGTGGAAGGGCGAACTGGACGGCATTCGCGAATTCTACGCGAAGTTCGGCGACAAACTGCCGGCTGAGCTGCAAGCACAGCTCGACGGTCTGGCGGCGCGTCTGGGCTAAGCATATCATCAACACACAAACTCCCGTGTCGGAGCATCCGACACGGGAGTTTTATATATCCATAAAACGTCTATTTTTTAAAAACAATTGACCGATCGGAAAAAGTATGCTAAAATACATGAATGAATACATTGGCGTGAAATCGTCATAGCTTGTCTCCTTGCGCTATGACGCGGAAATACATCCGTAAAATTACCAAACATAAACCGAATTTGTACAAGTGTTATTAGTAATGTGCTGTTGGAAAAGAAAATAGCTATGAAGGGAGTCTGCAAATAAAAAGTCAAGACCCAAATGAAGAAAATTTCACAGTGGGTAG
>CAJKXG010000256.1 GCA_905203795.1 uncultured Oscillospiraceae bacterium
GATGCAGGCGGGTATCGGAAAAATCGGGCGCATACCCGTTTTGCCGCAGATACGCATCCATCACGGCGATGGTGGCGGGTTCGTCGTCAAACGCGCCCGTGTGCATGATCTGCACGCACAACCCTTCCTCCACGGTCAAAAATTCCGCCGCTGAGCAGTCCAGCCCTTTCTTGCGCGCGGCTTCCGCCACCGCCCAATCGAAATCCTCCCGCCGCACAAAATCCGGCAGGCGGATGACGGATATCCAGCGAAAGCACTGCTTGTTGCCGAAATCCACGCCGTCTATGCCGTCCTGCCACCAGAAGCCCTCCAGCGGCGGCACGACATACTCGAAAAAGCCCTCGATCTGCCGTGCGCCCTTGTCACTCATTTTGAGCGTATACGAAACGGCATACAGCACGCCGATTGCCTGCTTGTACGCGCCGCCTTCTTCATTCGGATCGCCTTGACCCCGAACAGCAATGTAGTTCATGGGCGGCAGCGTCACAATCTCCGGCTGCCCCTTCGGCATGTAAAATTCTTTGTATTCCTTTTTAAAATCAAACGCCATTGGGCACTTCACTCCGTCAAACGGTCAGTGTCAGACGATCCAGGTTATCCTGATTGGTGGTGAGCGGATATGTCTTTTTCCATTCCTCAAACTTCTTTTCCAGCGCCGCGTCGGTCATGTCGCTCTCGACACTTTCCTGCCACGAGTCCTCACTGCCCACAAAATACAGGATATGATAGCCAAATTCCGTCTGCACAATGCCGGTGTCACCCTTCTGACGGCTGTCATCAAAACACCAATTGTTGAATGGCGTGACCATTTTTCCCCATTGCACATCCTCGTACAAACCGCCCTCGTCGGCATTGGTATCCGCACTGTAGGTTTTGGCCATATCCCCAAACGTGCTTTCGGTCGCCTCGCCCGCGCGCCATTCGGCGAGCAGCTCCTCCGCTTTGGCCTTCGCTTTTTCATCCGAGCCGTAGTCCTTGGCGGTGAGCAGCACATGCCGCACATCCACCGTCTTGCCCTGACGCTTCGGTTCGGAAGTCGCCATGTAGACGATATAGCCCTCCTTGCCGTCGCTCACCACCTTGGTGTCGCCGGACATGCGCGCTTCGTCAAACAGCCAATCGCTGAAGCCGTCGTCCGCATAATACGTATAGGAGGAAACCGTGGTTTTTGCCACCGCCGTCTCGATATCGTCGTCTTCCATATCGCCGGCTTTCAGATACGCCCGCACCCACTCGTCAAACGCATCCGGCGTTTTGCACGCCGCCAATTCGTCCGACTTGGTCTTCGCTTCTTCCGCCGTCAGCCCGTTGGCCACGGCAAGGGTGTACACCTTATAGCTCGATATCAGATAATCGGTGCGGTGTGCCGCGAAGAACGTTTCCACCTCGTCGTCGGTGTAGGATGCTTCATCCACCAGTTGATAATAATACTTGGACGCCATCGCCCCCAGTTCCAGACAGCGGCGCACATCCTCGGCACTCACCTTCTCGCCGTAATCCGACGGCGAGATGTCTGCAAGCTGTGTGTCGATGGACGCCTGTTCCGCGTCGCTGAGCGTCAGCCCCGCCGCCAGACCCGCTTCCGCATACAACAGCAGATTTTCCACGTCGTTGCGGGCGTTTTCGGTGAAATACGCCAGCCATGTCGTGGATTCGTCGTAATTTTGCTGATCCAGCGGCTTGGTTGTGTCCAGACCGAGATAGCTGACATAATAGGTCTCGTAATTCTCCAGCGCGTTGTCATAGGCGTCTTTGAGGAAAAACGACATCATCAGGTTGTCCACCTTGTAATGTGCGGAGGACATGGCGATGCGGCGACGCTCAAAAAAACCGCGCTCGACCATGATGCCGATCGTGATCGACGCCGCCAGCGCGATCACCGCCACCGACGCGATCAGCGCCGTAAGCAGCCGCGTGCGGCGCTTTTTACGGCGCTCTGCCTGCTGCTGTTCCTGCTGTAAACGCAAAGCTTCTTCTTTATTTTGCCGAGATCGTGCCCCTTTGCCCATGGGGATCACCCACCTTTTCATGTAGTACTTACATTATAGCGGCAAACCTGCGGCGGGATGTAAACAAACCGTAAAATCTGCGCATTGCGCGGCTTCTCAAAAAAGAGGGCAGGAAGCGGATACAACCGATGGCAGTCAACTGAGTAGCATAACCCGCCCTTGTTTTGTACCCGCACATGTGCTATGATAAAAGCGCTGATAAAGGGGGCTTTTATATGAAAACGATCAACAAAGAATCGTTCGGCACACTGCCGAGCGGCGAAGAGGTATACCGCGTCACGCTGAACGGTGCGGGCGGGCTGTCCATCTCGCTGCTGACCTACGGCGCGACGGTACAGGCGATCCGTTTT
>CAJKXG010000257.1 GCA_905203795.1 uncultured Oscillospiraceae bacterium
CCTGCTGTGCCAGCAGGATCCCCTTGCCGCCTGCTTCGGCAAACGCGCGCACCGCGGCGGCGTCCTCGTCGCGCACCGCGCCGACAATCACCAGCCGCCCTTGCTTGCCGGACAGTTCGGACGCCGCACACGCCGTTGCCGTCTCGCCGTACTGCGCCAGCAGATCACGCGCCGCCGTGTCGTGCGGCAGATAGCAGCACACCTCGTCGGTCGCGTTGCCCTTGCCCCACGCCTTGCTCGCCAGCAAAATATCGTATTCGTTGCGGGAAATCACCTCGCCGTCCACGCGCACCTTCAGCACGAGTTTGGCTTCCGTGCGCTCGGCGGGCAGCGCCGTCGGCAGCTTCAGCGACAGCGGCTGTACCGCCGTCTTGAAATACGGCAGCGTGTCAAAGTGCAGCGTTGTGCTCGCCAAGGTCTGACCGTCCGCCGCCAGCGTGACCTCCACCTGCGGCGATACCAGCGTTTCCTTGCGGGTGGCGTCGTTCACCAGTGTCACAGTGGTATCCAGCGTGTCGCCCGCGTAGAAATGCCGTCCCCACAGCTCGGCGCTCGCCAGCACCGGCTGATACGCCATTTTCAGCCGCTTTGCCGACAGCATCGGCTGAATGCGGCGATAATCGTGCTGATGGTAGAACCACGTCTCAAACGCGAACAGCAGCACGCCGCACATGCGCTCATGCTCCAGGCGGCGGAACATTTCCAGCAGTTCCTTGGTCAGCATGGCGTGGCGCGTCAGGAAATAGCGCGGATCGTTGTATTCATAGGCTTTTTTGCCAACCGTGGTCTGCGGCGTCTGATGCAGGAACAGGTACGCGCGGGTGGGCAGTCCGTCCTCCGCGCGGGGATAGCCGGTCGCACACTCCTGCGACATACATGGGCGACCCTCAACGGTGTAATCGCGCCCGAATTCGCCGTTCATATAGTGGAAGAAGCAGGGGTTGTACCACCCGAAATAGCCGTGCGGATCGTCCATGTCGCCATCGTCGTAGCCGTGCGCCAAAATGATGCGCTCATAGCGTCCCGACCGCAGTGCGTGCTTGCGGAAATAGGCGGAATCGCACACCAGCGGCAGATGCGGCAGCACCTCGCGCACCGCACGGATGCCGCCTTCCAGAATGCGTCCTTTCTCGATGACCACCTCGTCCGGCGCGTCGTGGAGATAGAACTTCATCTCGTTGTTCATCGTCATGAGGAACAGCGACGGGCGGTTGCGGTTGCGCTTGACCAGCTTGACCAATTCCTCTTTCCACAGCACAATCGACTTCTTGCTGGGGATGTGCTCCAGCATCAGCCACGACCACGTCCCCTCAAACGACACCATCAGACCCATTTCGTCGGCGGCGTCCAGCCACGCACTGCCCCACGGCGCGACGTGCGTACGGGTCGCCATCAGATTGTGATCCAGTGCCATTTTCATGAACTGCCGCGCCAGCAGCTTATCGTTCGGACGCACATGCGCCGGCATATGGTTGCCGCCGCGCACCCACAACGGCTGTCCGTTGTACATCAGCGTCGCGCCCTCAAACGCCACCGTGCGGAAGCCCACCTGCTCACAGTAGGTATCCAGCGTGTCGCCGTCGCGGGTGATGGTAAATGTCAGCTTGTACAGGTTCGGCGTACCGGGTCCCCACAGACGCGGCGACACCTTCGGCGTGGTAAACGACAGCGTGCGTGTTTCGCCCGCGTCCAGTGCCCGACGCTCGATCTCGCCGCCGCACAGGTATTCACCGGTGGTTTTATGTACCAGCGAATAGGACAGCACCGTCTCGCTCACCGCGTCGCCGCCGTTGGTGTAGGTCACCTCCACGGTCGCGTCCTCCAGCGTCGGCACGAAGAAGCACCCGTCCACATGCAGCTTGTCGCTGATAATCAGCTTGACACTGCGCCAGATGCCGCCGGGGTTGTTCATATAAAACCCGTGCGCAATGTCATCGGTGCAGAATTCGCGGCGTTCGCACTTGGTTTCCACCTCTTCCGCGTCGAGAATGTCCCACGCGGTCGCGTAGTTGTCGTCCACCGTCGAGGTTTTAACCGCGTGCTCCGATTCTTCGCTCAGACGGCGGTGTACCTCCACCGCGATGAGGTTGCGCCCCTCGTGCACCAGCTCGCTCACGTCGATCTGCATGGGGGTGAACATGCCGATATTTTCCTGCACGCGCACGCCGTTGAAATACACGGCGCTGATCAGTGCGATACCCTCGAAATCCAGCATCACGCGTTTGCCGCGAATGCCGCGCGGCAGATCGAGATAATGGCGGTACCACGCGGATTTGGTGCGGCGGTAATCAAACGTCTGGTTGAGACAGCGGGTCATTTCCTCCACCAGATAGTTGTCGTTCATGCCCTTGTT
>CAJKXG010000258.1 GCA_905203795.1 uncultured Oscillospiraceae bacterium
CAGCGTGCGGAATTTATGTCCTTGCTTGGGAGCAACCGGCAAATGCAACGGTGCATCGGAGAATTGCACCTCCGCGGCGGCTTTTTCGTCGATGCTCATGGAGCATTTGCCGTCAAACGTACAGCCGAGGATCTGCGCACCGCCGATGCCTTCCTCCAGACGGAAGTGTCTGCCGCCCGCGAAGGTGCATTGCTGTACCGACAAACCGCCCTGCTTTTGTACGATGGCGATATCGGTGTAGCCGCGGAACGAGCAGTTGACAAAGCTGAGCTGACCCGCACCGTCATGCACCACCATGTGCGGATAGCAGCCCGCCAGCTCTACACCGTTCAGCTGCATGACCGTGGTGAAACGGTTGTCGCTGACGATGGCGGCGTACAGACCCGGTATGTCGGCGGTGATGCGGCTGTCGGACAGCGCCACGCCGAAGGGGTTGAGCGTGATGAGATGGAAGCCGATGTAGCAGTTGTGCAGCAACAGACGCGAAATCTGCGCGTTCGGACCGCCGCTGGCGAAGCAGGTGATGGTGAAGCCGATGTGGCAGTGCTCCACCAGAATATCATAGCCGTACTCCCAGTCGGAACGTGCCATGAACACGCCGGTGACGTTTGCCAGCATGTGGGCGCGCAGCGCGTCACATTCCGCCGCCGTCATCGGCTGATCTTCCGGACGCAAGGTGAATTGTTCCCAGTATTTCGGGCGGATGCGCAGGTTCTGCATACGCCCGATGTCGGTGGTGACGTCCATGAAAAAGCCGGTGTGCATCGGCGTGATGTACACGTTTTTGAGCAGGTGCAGTTCGTTGCCGTCCGGTCCGCACTGCACACCGCGCCACGGGTTGATCATTGTCACGTTTTCCAGCGTAATGCTGTCCACGCCCTGCTGACGCACGGTGGGGGAGTAGGGGATCGGCTCGACGATGGTCTGCTCGGGATAATAGAGCAGCATGTTCTTGAGACCGCTGCACGCGCGCATGGTGATCTGCGGGAGGCCGTCGGGGTCGTTTTTGCCGAAATAGCAGCACAGGATCGTGCCGCGACCCGCGTTTGGCTCGCGCTCGGGATCGATCCATTCGCCGCGCAGCGTGACAGCGGTTTTGATCTCCAATTGGCTGTATAATGCGTAGCGCCCCTCCGGCAGGTAGACGGTGCCGCCGCCCAGCGAGGCGCAAGCGTCAATGGCTTGCTGAATGGCGGGTGCGGCATCCGTGCGACCGGTCGGGTCGGGCGAATAGGCGGCAACATCCGTCGTCACCACACACAAATCGCCGGTGTCGTAGCGGGGATGCAGAATGTACGGTTTCTTCATCATGACCAATTCCTTTCGCATGAGCATTCTGAAATGCAGTTGTTTTCATACGGTCGAAAGATTGTCCGACCTAAGGTCGCGAACAGCATACCAGTTTTTTACTATAAAGTCAAGAAAATGCCCCTATGTTTTCCGCCAAAAACATCGGGGCATTCTTTGTGCATTTTGCCGTTTGTTTATCCGACCGCGCGCAGGCGCTTGACAGCTGTCGTTTTGCCGGTGCGATCGTCGAGGGTAAACAGCACCGCCTGTAGTTCACACGGACCGTCGGCGGCGGAAAACCGCACCGGCAGCTTGCCGTGCATTTTGGCAATGGCTTGCTCGGGGCGGATGCCCAGCACCGAACAGGACGGGCCGGACATGCCCACATCCGTGAGAAAACCGGTGCCGTTCGGCAGGATCTGTTCGTCGGCCGTCGGCACATGTGTGTGTGTGCCGAACAGGGCAGAGATGCGCCCGTCGGCGTAAAACGCCAGCGCTTTTTTCTCGGCGGTCGCTTCCGCGTGCATGTCTACGATGCAGAATTTGGGATGCCCCGCCTGTTCCAGCAGCGCGTCCAATGTGTCAAACGGGCAGGCGAGCGGTTCCATGTACACCACGCCCAGCAGATTGATGACTGTCACGGTGTAGCGACCGCGATCCACGGTGAATATGCCGCTGCCGGGGGATGCGGAGGGATAGTTGGCAGGGCGCAGCAGACAAGGGATACGGTCGAGCTCCTCGTAAAACTCATGTCGGCGGAAGGTGTGGTTGCCGCCGGTGATCACATCCGCACCGCTGTCCAGAATATGGGCGGCGGAGGCGGGGGTAATGCCGTTGCCGTCGGCGGAGTTTTCGCCGTTGACAATGCAGACATCCACTGCATATTCGCGTTTGAGCGCGGGTAATGTCCGCCGCAGCAGGTCGCAGCCCGCTTTGCCCACCACGTCGCCGACACAGAGAATGTTCATCGGAAAGCCCCTTTCGTTTATAAGACAAAAGGGACCGTCAAGACAGTCCCTTTTGATTGACAGACTCTTTATTTCGCGTAT
>CAJKXG010000259.1 GCA_905203795.1 uncultured Oscillospiraceae bacterium
GCGAATAGACAGCGAATTGATTTTTTCTGTTCCGTCCTTGTCAAAAGCCGTTGACACCCAAATGGACGGATAATAATACCCTTTGATCAAATTTGTCCAGCAGCCGCTCGGATCATCCTCCTCCACCCGTTCCGGCTCACCCAGCGCCGCGAGAAGAGGCGCGGCATCATCCAGCAGTTTGACATCCATCCCCGCCACAGACAGTGTAAAATCTTTTTCCACGACTTTCCCCAAGTCGTTTTCGTCGATCGGTCTTGTCGTCATTGTCGTTGTGGTTGTCGTGGTAGCCGTGGTTGTCGTGGTAACCGCACTTGTTGTGGACGCCGCCGGTTGCTCCGGCTTTTGATCCGCTCCGCCGCATCCATGCAAAAATAAAATCGCGCCCGCCAACACGCATGTGCACGCTCTGATCACCGATGTTTTCATATGAATCTCCTCTCATTTGATTGTGTGATGGATTGGTACAGGGATGAGCCGACTGTCACCGCCTTTTGTATAGAAAATATCATATTCTCTGAGAATACTTATTTTACATGTATATTATATCAAAGGATGTAGTATTTGTAAAGATAAAAATATGAAAAACCGCATAAATTTGTCAAACAAACATTGCATAGCATCGATAGGGATTTACTCTGCGCGACACCACAATCTCGCCGCCATTACCCCGCAGCAGGATATTGAGGTAATCGGCGTGCGCACCGTCCGCGACGCCTATGAACAATTGACTTGACGGTTTCCTATAAAAGCAAAAAAGCACGCCGAAGCGTGCTTTTTTTGGTGACCCATCGGAGATTCGAACTCCGGACACCCTGATTAAAAGTCAGGTGCTCTGCCAACTGAGCTAATGAGTCGAGCGAATGCCGTCTTTTCAGACCGCTCGACTATTATACCCAATTCACACCCAAATGTCAAGCCTTAACTGCAATATTTTCAAAATATTTACAGCGTTACAGCGTTTTCAGCAGTTCACGCAGGCGGCGCACCGCTTCTTTCGTGTTCTCGCGGTTGCCGAAGGCGGTCAGACGGAAGTATCCCTCGCCGTTTTCGCCGAAACCCGCGCCGGGCGTCCCCACCACATGCGCCTTTTCCAGCAGCAGATCAAAGAACGCCCACGAATCCATGCCGTTCGGGCAGCGCAGCCAGATATACGGCGAATTCACACCGCCGGTGTACCACACGCCCAGCTCGTCGAGCGCTTCCGCGATCAGGCGCGCGTTTTCGCGATAATACGCGATATTCTCCTGAATCTGCTTCTGCCCTTCCTCGGAAAACACCGCCGCCGCGCCGCGCTGTACGATGTACGGCACGCCGTTGAACTTGGTGGTCTGCCGACGCAGCCACATCTTGTTGAGCGACATGCCGCCGCGCGTGAGCGCCGTCGGCACGACTGTGTAACCGCAGCGCGTGCCGGTGAAGCCCGCCGTCTTGGAGAAGGAGCAGAACTCGATGGCGCAGGTCTCCGCGCCCTCGATCTCATAGATGCTGCGCGGCAGATCCTCCTGGATGAACGCCTCATACGCCGCGTCGAACAAAATCACCGCGTCGTGTTGGTTGGCGTAGTCCACCCACTGCTTCAGCCCCGCGCGGTCGTACACCGCGCCGGTCGGGTTGTTCGGCGAGCAGAGATAGATAATATCCGCCGCGACCGATGCGTCCGGCAACGGTAAAAACCCGTTGTCCGCGTTCGCCTGCATATACAAAACCTGACGACCCGCCATCACGTTGGTGTCCACGTACACGGGATACACCGGATCGGGCACCAGCACGGTGTTGTCCAGCGCAAACAGATCGAGGATGTTGCCCAGATCGCTCTTCGCGCCGTCGCTGATGAAAATTTCCTCCGACGCCAGCGTCACGCCGTGCTGCGCATAATACGCGACCAGCGCATCCTTCAAAAAGCCGTAGCCCTGCTCGGGTCCATAGCCGCGGAACGTCTCCGCCTTGCCCATTTCCGCCGTGGCGGACGCCAGCGCGTCCACCACCGCCGGACACAGCGGACGGGTCACGTCGCCGATCCCCAGCCGAATGATCGGCGCGTCGGGGTTTGCCGCCTGATACGCCGCCACCTTTTTGGCGATGGTGGAAAACAGATAGCTGTCCTTGACATTTTGATAATTGGTATTGACCTTCATGTCCTCACCTCATGTTAATAAATCACTTCGCCGGTAAACACCGTGGCGGCGTCGCCGGTCAGGTACACCGTCTCATCGGTGTAACGAATGGTCAAGTTGCCGCCGCGCAGTTTGACGGTGATATCCTCGCCCTTGTTGCAGAAGCCGTTTTCCACCGCCGCGACCGCCGCCGCGCACGCGCCCGTGCCGCACGCCCATGTTTC
>CAJKXG010000260.1 GCA_905203795.1 uncultured Oscillospiraceae bacterium
CTGCTCGCGGTGCTGCTGCTCAACCCGCCGGATACCGCGACGGATGATCCCGACACCTCGACCATGTCGGATGACGGCAAGGTCACGGTGCTGGCGGACAAGCGCGTAGCCGACGACAGTGATATTGTGCCGATCAAAAAGCTGCACATCGCCACCCCGCTGGACAGCTTCACTCTTTCGCCGAATGTGGACGGCGATCTTCAACTGGAGGATTGCACCGATCTGCCGCGCAATTCCTCCATGATCGCCGATTTGGTGGAAACGTTGTCACTGGTGGAAACCGAAAAAACGGTAGTGGAAAAGCCGGAAAATCCGAGCGATTTCGGTTTCGACCACCCCATGGCGTCGGTGGATATCACCTACCACGACGACGAGACGCTGCAATTTGATCTGTGCGCCCTGCCGCTCGGCTCGGACAGCGGCTATTATCTGCGTGTCAAGGATACCGAGCCGATCTATCTCGTCAGCGCGGATCTGGGCGACGCCGTACTGCAAGAGAAAACGCTGTACGTCGGCATCAACCTGTTCACCTCCCCCAACATCAAAGACAGCGACACCAACGGCACAATCGTGCTGAAAGAACTGTCGCTGTCCGGCTCGATGCGCGATAAAATCGTCACGATGCAGAAGTGGAACACGGCGCTCGGTTCGGAATACGAGGGTACATCGGATTATGTGATGACCGCCCCGTACTATGTGGATGTGGATCAACAGTCCGCCAACGCCATTACCAACGCGCTGACACTGATGGCGGATGCGGTCGTCGCAATTCATCCCACCGACGAACAACTGGCAGAGTATGGGCTGGACAAACCGGTTTCGGTCGCAAAAATCGTGACGGCGGTGTATACCTACACGACCGACAGCGACGACAAAGTGACAAGTGACAGCTTCTACGATGAGCGCACCAATCTGGTGCTGCTGGGCAAAACCGACGAGGACGGCAACTACTATGCCAAGGTCAACGCGCTGGACGCGGTGTATCTGCTGTCGCCGGACAGTGTGCCGTGGGCGACCAGCACCTACAACGATCTGGCGAGCAACTACATGTTCCTGCGAAAAATCACCAATCTCAAGAACATCACCTGCATCGTCAACGGGCAGACCTATTCGTTCGATATGGCGCACAAGCCGGAGGAAGAGGAGTTGGACGATCAGTTGGTCGTCACAATGGACGGCAAACAGTACGACACGGATGATTTCCGCACGCTGTTCCAGGTGCTGATGACCGTCCCGCGCACCGGCGATGCCACGGCGTCTCCCACTGGCGACCCGACGCTGGTCGTGCAATTGACGCCGGTGGACAGCAACCACCGCACGCTGGAGATCTCGCTCTACAAAAAGAGTGCCAGCGTGTACATTTGTCAGACTTCGACCGGCGACCTGTACCGCACCAGCGCTTCCCGCGTGGATTATACGCTGGAACAGATCGACAACTATTTGAACGGGCGACCGGTGTACAGAGGCAATTATTAAATCCAGCTGCTATGCCGTCTGCTTTTTGCAGACGGCATTTTTTCGGCTATATATCGAGCGACAAACTTGCCGAAGAAGCCCGTCTGACAGTGGCGGAAACGGAAACGGCATTGAACAAGCTGCCTGTCTCCGTGAAAGAGGAAGCGGGAACACGGCTGTATCGGTTGGAGGATTCCTGCCGTCATGTTCCTCCTCTGCTTTCTTTCTTATATAGATTTTAACAAAACGCCTTTCCTGCAAAAGTGGATGTCATAAATTTTCTGCAAGCAAAATGCGGAAAAAACCTTGTAAGCGACAGCAAAATGCGTTATACTTATAAGGGAAACGTATATCCTGCACCGCAGAAAGGGGTTTCACATATGAAATTGATCATCGCGATCGTGAACAAGGACGACGCGGGCATGGTGTCCACCGCCTTGACACAGGCGGGATTTTCCGTCACCAAGCTGGCCACCACCGGCGGCTTTTTGATGGCGGGCAACACCACCTTCCTGGTCGGCACAGACGAAAGCCGTGTGGATGAAGTGGTCGGTATCGTCGAGTGCCACTCCAAAAAGCGCACCCAGATGGTGCCCAGCACCACCTACGGCGCGTCCTCCTATTCGTCCTTCCCCGTGGAAGTGACGGTCGGCGGTGCGACGCTGTTTGTCGTGGATGTCGAGCGCTGCGAAAAGCTGTAAACACGGTTGCTCATGAATTTCTCATCTTTTGCGGGAAATCCCGATGCAAAAGCACTGTTGTCCGCCGATGTGGACAACGGACGATTTTCGCACGCCTTGCTGCTGGAGGGTCTGGCGGGCAGCGGACGACGCACGCTGGCGCGGCTG
>CAJKXG010000261.1 GCA_905203795.1 uncultured Oscillospiraceae bacterium
TGCCAGGAGTTGAACGCGTCGAGGAAGTTGATGTAACCCGGGCGGCCGTTCAGCACCTCAATGGGCAGTTCGCCGTCCTGCATGAAAATTTTGGAGGGTTTCTGATTGGGATTGCAGCCGTATTTCAGTTCCAGTTCTTTCATGTTTCCCGCTCCTTATTGATTCTTATTCACGATGCGCGTCTGCGTTTCGCCGGTGGCGAGATCGATAAAGCGCGTGAACAGCGACACCTTGTTATCGGCGTTCAGGCTGTTCCACACCGTCTCGGTGAACGCGTCGATGTCGTTCGGGATGCTCACCGCCGTCGGCTCGCCCGCAAAGGACGGCAGCGGATTGCCGTCGCCGGCGTAGGTGTGGATGAAGTGTCCCTCCCCCGCCTTCGGCGCATAGTCGAAGAAATAGCGGCGAATGGCGGACGGGTCGCCGTCGGCGCTTTTCAGAATGGACAGCTTATACAGGAACGTATCCGCCCCCGTGTACACCACGCCCGAAATGCGAGGGGTGTAGTTGGGCGCGTCCGGCTCGAATTCGCGGGTGCGCAGCGCATCCTCAAAGCAGCCGCCCGCCGCCAGCGCGTCGTACACCGTGTCGGTTTGGTCGCCGTTGGTGACAACGGTCGCCGAGCCGTACACGCGCACCGGCGCGTAGATGATCAGCGAGGGGTCTTCTATCTTGCTCTCGTCAAACGCCTGCGTGCGGATGCCCGCACCATCGGTCACAAACACACGGTTGCGGCTGTTTTCGCTGCGCCCCATGATGAAATACGCGATGACGGCGTGTTTCGCATCGGCGCTCTGCCCGATAACGATGCCGCGCCCGGGATAGGTGGTCGCGCCCAGTGCGGACGCCAAATTCTGAACTGACATGGATCGTACCTCCCTATTGAATATGACAAATGTGCCCGTCCACCGACAAGCGCCCTTCGCAGAACAGCGCCACAGCGCGCGGCAGCAGCTCCCATTCCGCCTGCTCCATCACGCGCTTTTGCAGTACCTCCGGCGTATCGCCCTCTTCGACGGAGACGGCCTTTTGCAGAATGATCGCACCGCCGTCGGGAATTTCATTGACAAAATGCACCGTCGCGCCCGTCACCTTGACGCCGTATGCCAGCGCGGCTTCGTGCACCCGCAGCCCATAGTACCCCTTGCCGCAGAAACTGGGGATGAGCGCAGGGTGAATGTTGATGATGCGGTCGGCGTAAGCCGCGACGACGGATTTCCCGAGAATGCTGAGAAATCCCGCCAGCACCACCAGCTCCGCGTCAAACGCTTTCAACGCCGCCAACAGCGCCGCGTCGAATTCCTCCGCCGACGCAAATGATTTCCGCTCCACCACAGCGGTGGGAACGCCCGCCCGCGCGGCGCGTTCCAGCGCGAACACACCGTCGCGGGACGAAATCACACCCACGATGCGCCCGCCGCCGAGGTTGCCGTCGCGCTGGGCGTCCAGCAGCGCCTGCAAATTCGTACCGCCACCGGAGACCAGCACGCATACGCGTTTGCCGCTCAGCATAGCGTCACACCCTTTTCGCCCGTCTTGACTTCGCCGAGGATCAGCGCCTGTTCGCCGGCTTCCTTCAGGATGCGCACTGCTCCGGCGCAACGGCGATGCACAGACCCGTGCCCATGTTGAACGTGTTGAACATGTCGCGTTCCGGAATGTTGCCGACCGTTTGCAACAAGCGGAAAATCGGCAGCACCGGCACGCGGCTCTTTTCGATGCACGCGAACACACCATCGGGCAGCATACGCGGAATATTTTCATAATACCCGCCGCCGGTGATGTGCGAAATGCCGTGCACCTTCACCTTCGCCATCAGCGCGGACAGCGCTTTCACGTAAATTTTGGTCGGGGTGAGCAGCGTTTCGCCCAGCGTGCCGCCCAGCTCGTCGTAGTGTACGGACAGCGTCTTTTCGGACACGTCGAACACCTTGCGCACCAGCGAAAAGCCGTTGGAGTGCACGCCGCTGGACGCGACGCCGATCAGCGCGTCGCCCGCACGCACGTTTTCGCAGTTGACGATGTTGTCATAGTCCGCCAAACCGACCGAGAAGCCCGCAAGATCGTATTCGTCCGCAGGATAAAACCCGGGCATTTCGGCGGTTTCGCCGCCGATCAGCGCACAGCCGGACTGCACACAGCCCTCCGCCACGCCGGACACAATATCCGCGATCTTCTCCGGCACATTTTTGCCGCACGCGATATAATCGAGGAAAAACAGCGGCTGTGCGCCCGAGCACGCCACATCGTTGACACACATGGCGACGCAGTCGATGCCGACCGTGTTGTGC
>CAJKXG010000262.1 GCA_905203795.1 uncultured Oscillospiraceae bacterium
ATGGCGTTTCTCTTGGAAGCAGTGCACAGGAATTTGCATCTGTTTTTCCAAACTATGAAGATCTCGGAGAAGTATCCGCTGAGGACAATAGCGGTCTCTTCACAATAGATCCTTATTATCCCAACCTAGTAGATCAATATGAACATGTGTGGTGCTATGTTTACCGCGGCGAAAACGCCCTATGGTGCATTGATTTCGATATGGATAAGACTGCTGCATTACGTGTTAAATTGCAGTATACCTTTGGAAAAGATTTTTATTACAACGATTAATTTTTATAGAAGGTTTAAAGAATGAATAGGAAAATTTGTCGAATCACCTGCTTTTTTATATCATGTTTATTTTTATTTGCTTCCCTAGCATCAAGTAACGTAATATTTTTCTCTACAGCAACCATTCAATATAATCGCACTTTAGCTATGGATTACGCTTGTAATAATTACAAAAACAACGATTCGAAAGAATGCGCAGAATTTGTTTCTGACTGCTTAAAATACGGTGGTCTTCCAATTAGCGGTAGCAAAAGTTGTAGCCGATTAGTAGAACAATTAGGTGCACTTGGATTAGTTCGATATGAATTAACAAAAAGAAGTAACGGTGTCGTCTATTATTCGGATAATATCGGAAAAATAGAGGAAGGCGATCCGATTTTTTGGTATTGCAACAATTGCGGCGTATATCCCCATGCTGTTCTATGCTATTCTGATGAGAAAACCAATAAGGACGGAAAGGTATATTATTGTGGGCATAACAACAGCAATATAAATTCTCCATTGAATAACTCTTGCCTCTGCTGGGGTTGCAAAAATCCCCTAATATTTTACTCTTATCACATTCCGAACGCTTCTACTGAATACGGTCGTATCAATGTGACCATATACAAAGATGGCTCTGCATGGCACAATCCGGATGTTGCAAACAAAATATATGTGCAAAACACTGCTACAGGAGCAAAAACCTATCTGAATATTCATCCAGACTATGATTATGTCTATCGTACAGGCGCCACTCTCCCCTATGGTACATACAAGCTGTATATGCCCAGCGGCAGCGGAACAATTGTCGATGTCGGTCAAAGAATCACGCTGGATCAATCCAGTCTGTGGGTCGGCAAAAATTATTATACGGTCAACTACCACCCAAACGGCGGCAGCGGCAGTTCCCAGACGGCACTGACTCGACTGGTTGGGCAGACAGTAACTATCAGCAGCAACCGGTGGTTTTCACGCCCGGGCTATCTCTTCGTCGGCTGGGGTACAAGCGCTTCGGGCGGCACGATCTATCAACCGAACAGCACCATCACCGTCAACGCCAAGGTGAATCTGTATGCCCAATGGCAGGCGCAAGCAACAGCATACGCGGATGTTCGGCTGGACGGACAATCGTGGGCAGGCGAAGGTCGCGGCATGGCGTTGAAAGAAGCAAACAATGAAGATGCCTGCATGATACCGTTATACTACGAAAGCGGAACAACCTATTATGCTACGGACGGCGCTGTTCCCTGCGTTCCCTACGATGTATACGTCTCACTGCCAAATGGCGATTTGTATAAATCCGGCGGTACTTTTAACATGACGCAAAGCAGCAACCGTTGCACCGTCAACTTTTATACGGTTGACTATGACCCCGCCGGCGGCGGCGTTCCCTTTTGGGAAGAATATGCTGCGGACGCGCCCTCTCCTGTGCCATCCGGCAGTGGTCTGAGTAAAAGCGGCTATACGTTCTGCTATTGGTATAATGCGTCCAAACCCACCGTACCGCATCCTGCGGGAAGTTCCTACACAGTCAAGGAAGCGTGCACCTTAAAAGCGCGGTGGATCAGCGGCAATTATGCGCTCGGTGATGTGGATAGAAATGGCTCAGTCGACAGCAGCGACTCCCGTATGGTACTGCAATACACGGTCGGAAATGAGACATTTGACAGTCAGCAAAAAATACTGGCTGATTACAACTGCGACGGCGCTATTGACAGCACAGACTCGAGTTTGATCCTACAAGCCGCGGTGGCAAGAGCCTTGTCCATGATGAGAAACAGTGCGTTGACATGGGATGATTTGGATTGGGATCGTCTGGATATCGAGACGATCGACTGGGATTCCCTCACCTTGGAAAGCTTGCTCGCCATCCTGACGGATAAACCCATCGAGGAAATTCAAACTTTGATGCTGTCCGACACCGAACAACTCTTTTAATCAGCAGCCCGTTTTCCCCACGCGACCTGAAAACTCAAAACGGCTGGGCG
>CAJKXG010000263.1 GCA_905203795.1 uncultured Oscillospiraceae bacterium
CGCCTGACGCAAACGCCCGACTTGGGAGGTTTATCACAGGACACAGCCCATAGATTTTATAGATTATCAGTTATAGCGGCTGTGTCCCCGCGTTTGCGCTTGACGCAAACGCCCGACTGGGGGATTGACACTGAGCACAGCCCATAGATTTTATAGATCTTCAGTATAGCGGCTGTGTCCGCGACTCGTACATGATCAACAGGAGGACTCCGCATGTTCAAAGACATCTCTCCGCACGCGATCGGCGGCAATGTGTTCGATATGATCGCCAAAGAATGGTTTCTCATCACGGCGCAAAAGCCGGACGGCAGTTTCAACACCATGACGGGTGCGTGGGGCGGTCTCGGCATCAACTGGGGCAAGCCGTCCTTCCATTGTTTTGTCCGCCCGCAGCGGTACACCTACGAATTCACCGAGGCGTGCGAACGCATGACTTTCAGCTTTTTCGGCGACCGTTTCCGCGACGATCTGCTGCTGCTCGGTTCCAAAAGCGGGCGGGACGGCGACAAGCTGGTGCAGACCGCGCTCACGCCGATAAACGACGGCGACGTGACCTATTTTAAGCAGGCACGGCTGGTGCTGATCGGGCGGCGGCGGTACACCGCCACCGTGCAGCCGGACGGCTTTTTTGACGAGGGCGAGTACGCGCGGCAATACCCCGACGGCGACACGCATCGGGTGTATATTTGTGATATTGAACGGGTATTGGTACAGGAGGAAAACACATGAAACCGATAGCAGTGGCGATTGACGGTCCGTCCGGTGCGGGCAAAAGCACCATCGCGCGCATTTTGGCGGCAGAACTGCGCTTTGTATATGTGGACACCGGCGCGTTGTATCGCGCGGTGGGGTATGCGGCAACGGTGCGCGGCGCTGACCCGCACGATGAAGCGGCGGTGTCGGCGTTGCTGCCGTCGCTGACGCTGGCGCTGCGCTACACCGAGCAGGGGCAGCGCGTGCTGGTCAACGATGAGGACGTGAGCGATTATATCCGCACGCCTGAGATGTCCATGGCGGCGTCGGCGGTGTCGGCACAGCCGGCGGTGCGCGCGTTTCTGTTTCAGTTGCAGCAGGATATGGCGGCGCGCGAAAACGTTATCATGGACGGGCGCGACATCGGTACGGGGGTGCTGCCGCACGCGCAGGTAAAGATTTTTCTCACCGCATCGGCGGCGGATCGCGCGCGTCGGCGATATGACGAGTTGGTGCAAAAGGGTGAGCAGGTAACGTATGAGGAAGTGCTCGCTGATCTCGAAAAGCGGGATTACGACGATTCTCACCGCGCCATCGCTCCGTTGCGTCCGGCGGCGGACGCGGTGCAGGTGGACACCAGCGGGCAAACGCTGGAGCAATCGGTCGCGCAGCTCAAAGCGCTGGTGACGGCGCGTTTGGAGGAGGGACACCATGCTGGCTAAAATTCTCACGGCGATTTTTCGTCCGATCTTCTTTTTGCTGTTTCCGTACCGCGTCATCGGGCGGGAAAACATCCCCGCACAGGGCAGCGGCGTCAAAACGGTGCTGTGCAGCAACCACACCTCGATGTACGATCCGATTTTGCTGCACATTGCCCAGAAACGGCGGATTTTCTTCATGGCGAAGGAAGAATTGTTCCGCAATCCCATCACCCGCTGGGTGCTCGGCGGCATTTTCGGCGGGTTTCCCGTCGCGCGCGGCGCGGGGGATACCACCGCGCTGGACAAGGCGGTGTCGTTGGCGCAATCCGGTGAGTTGATGGGGATTTTCCCTGAGGGTACGCGTTCCAAGGACGGGTCTCTCGGGCGATTCCATTCGGGTGCGGCGCTGATTGCCGCGCGCGCAGGCGCCAATGTGCTGCCGGTCGCGATCAGCGGCAAACCGCGGCTGTTCCGCCGCATGACGGTGTCCTTCGGCAAGCTGATGACGCCGGAAGACCTGCATCTGACCGATCCCGACAAGCCGGAGCTGCGGCATGCCACCCGCCTGATGATGGCGCGGATAGGGGAGATGTTGGCGGAGATTCGCCCGCAAACGCCGTCTGTGGATGAGGAGTCGGCGGCATGAGTGTGCGCATTCAGTTGGCAAAGACCGCTGGCTTTTGCTTCGGCGTGCAGCGGGCGGTGCAGACCGTGTACCGTTTGCTGGAGGAGGGCAAAGCCGTGTGTACGCTCGGCCCGATCATCCACAACCCGCAAGCGGTGGAGGATCTGACGGCGCGCGGCGTGCGCATCGTTGATGCGCCGGAGG
>CAJKXG010000264.1 GCA_905203795.1 uncultured Oscillospiraceae bacterium
TCAGGCGGGCAGCCGCGAGGACGATGTGACTGCCGTCGCGCTGTATATCAAGCGGCTGCCGCGATAAACAGGCAGCGAAAAAGCGAGCCGGGACAACACCGACTCGCTTTTGTTTATCTATTGTCCGCCCAGTCAGCAATATGACAAGGCGATCATCTTGATTATTCGTTTCCCGCTCGTCCGAAAACGTGATCACAGTCCCTGCTGCCGCAAAAACGGACTGAGCAAGAGAGACAGTTCGATACGCAAAACGGCGGATTGATCTTCACCGAAAAATACACTCCACATCGCATATTCGCCCCGCGAATCATATTCCCATGTAAACGCCGGAAGAGACGGCAAACAGGGCGCAAAATCATCCGGTTTTCCCGCAGTGGCAGTCGGCGCATACCCATCGCATTGATAATCGGTCAGCGCCCCTTCGATTTCCTGATAGCTATCTCCGACAGATATGTCATTGATCTTGTAATAACCATCTCCCAAAAACACGTGCCAGATTATCGCGTTCTCTTGATCCTTCATCCGGAACGTTTCCACTGCCGCATGCGCATAGTAATACGTTGTGCTTACCCCATCATAAAATGCATCTTCCCGCGGACCGCTGACTTTCAACGGCTCGCCCAAAAAAGCCAATAAGGCCGTCGCATCGTCGCCGAGGCGGAAGGTGCTGTCCCCCAATGCAAAAGTGCGTCCGCCTGCCGTGATCGTGTCCGTTTCCCCCGCCCTTGCGGTCGTCGCAGTTGCAGTGGTTGTGGTGGTAGTATCCCCTGCGGCAGAGGGCACGTCGAAAGCCGTGCAGCCCGCTAAGCCGAACAGCATCCCGATGCCAAGAAACAGCGCGATTGTTTTTGAAAAGCGTGTATTCATCTTCATGATTCCTTTTGCATTTTATTGGTATTTATAGTATAGGATATTGCCCTTTAAAATGCAACCGATTTTCTAAAAGTAACAAAATTGTAACCTTTTGGTCTTCCATGCGTCAAGCGGCTGCCGCGATAAACAGGCAGCGAAAAAGCGAGCCGGAACAACACCGACTCGCTTTTGTTATCTGATATTTTAAAGGGTAGCCTTGCCGACCGCCACCTGCAGAATCACCCGCGAATCCGAGCTATCCACACGGCCGTCGTCGTTCACATCGGCAAATTCGCGCTGCGCTTCCGTCAACTCCGCTTTGCCGACCGCCGCCTGCAACACGATACGGGCATCGCTGCTGCTGACCGCGCCGTCGCCGTCGAGATCGCCTGTTGAACACAAATCGGACAAGGGCACGGCATTTACCGTTATCAAAACCGATCCGGTGCCGACAGGAATCTGATAGTGCTTTCCGTTTGCTACCGGTTCGACCCGGTGTTCGCCGTCGTCATCCGTAACCGTAAACGACTCAAGGAGATAGCCGTCCGCCATATCGACGCTGAGCGAAACGGTCATGTCCTCCTCGGACAGCCATGTCCCGGAATTGTGGGGAAATTCGCAGACAAATGAAGTGCCGACGCTATTTGTATAGGGACCGATTTCCACCCAAAACCGACGGTACACATTGCTCACACGACCGGACTCGATCTCGAAGATCTCGTACAAATGATTGTCTATCTCATAAAAAGCGATCTTTTCATACCCATCAAATTTATATCCGGCATCCGTCTTTGCCAGCGTCAATTGCACACAGGCTTCAAGGGGCATTTCGTAGGAGAACGGATTGCCGTTTTCATCTTCTGCGGTTACTGTCAGGTAATCGACATATTCCACCGCGTCCTCGTCAACGTCCTCGGGCAGACCGTGCAAGAATACGCCCTGCAAATAAACAGAGGAGGCATCGGTATCGGTGCTCAGAAGTTCCCATCTCCAAGCATCTCCCAAGCCGCCGTCAAAAATCACGACGGTATCGGTGTCGGCATCATATTCATCACGCAATGTCAGATAGTTTTTCATATCGCTGTGATGCGCAAAGAAGCCATCCACAATATCGATATACGTTGCATATGGCAAGTGGAAACTCCATGTTTCTTCGTTATAATAGTCCTGCAACGCACCGCTCATCTTCACGTAGTAGTAAACGGTGCCGTCGGGCGCCTGCGTACCCGGCGCATAATAGCCGCCGCCGACCGCCGCCGCAAAACCAAAACGCGTAAACAGCGCTTCCATTTCCTCCGCCGACAGTTCGTCTGCCGCCGACACCGCTGTCGGCATCAGTCCGACCGTCATCAGCAGGCAGAGCAACA
>CAJKXG010000265.1 GCA_905203795.1 uncultured Oscillospiraceae bacterium
GTATCCGCTGACCGAGGAGGAAATTGCCGCGTATGTGGCGACCGGCGAGCCGCTGGACAAGGCGGGTGCGTACGGCGTTCAGGGGTTTGGAATGCGGTGCGTGCGCGGTATCGAGGGCGATTTTTACACCGTGATGGGGCTGCCCGGGGCGCGGCTATGGCGTTTTTTGCGCGATTTTGGGAATTCTGTACAATAAATTTACAAAAATTTCTTAATTTAAGCGCCTTTACCAGTTGAGAAATTTTCTGACTCCGTATATAATGAAAGTTCAGAATGGCTATGATTATATATATAGGACTATCACATTGAGGAAAGGAAGAACATCCATGCTGTTTAATCGTGACATCGGCATCGATCTCGGCACCGCGAATACTTTAGTCTATATGAGAGGAAAAGGCATCATCATGCGCGAACCGTCGGTCGTGGCGGTCGATGTGAAAAATTCCACCGTGATGGCGGTCGGTTCGGAAGCAAAGGAAATGATCGGCCGCACGCCCGGCTCGATCTCGGCGGTGCGCCCGCTGAAGGACGGCGTGATCGCGGACTTTGACGTGACAGCGAAAATGCTGCGCCGTTTTATCCGCATGGCGCTGCGCAACAGCCGTTTCAGCCGTCCGCGGCTGATCGTGTGCATCCCCTCCGGCGTGACCGAGGTGGAGCGCCGCGCGGTGGAGGAAGCCGCCCAGGAAGCGGGCGCAAAGGAAGTTGAGCTGATCGAAGAGCCGATGGCGGCGGCGATCGGCGCGGGGCTGGCCGTGGAAGAAGCGGCGGGCTGCATGGTCGTGGATATCGGCGGCGGCACGTCCGAGGTGGCGGTGATCTCGCTGGGCGATATCGTGACGAAATGCTCCGTGCGCACGGCGGGCGACGACTTTGACGAAGCGATCATCGCGTATATTAAAAAGAAATACAATCTGCTGATCGGTGAACGCACCGCAGAAGATATCAAGATCAACATCGGCTCGGCGTTCCCCTATGAGGGCGAGACGACGATGGAGGTCAAGGGCCGCAATCTGGTGGACGGTCTGCCGAAGAACATCACCATTTCCTCGGAGGAAATGCGGGAAGCGCTGGCGGATTCCGTCGGCACAATCGTGGACGCCATCCGTTCCACGCTGGAACGCACGCCGCCGGAGCTGTCCGCAGACATCATCGACAACGGTATCACCCTGACCGGCGGCGGTGCGCTGTTGCGCGGCTTGGATGTGCTGGTCAACCGCGAGACGGGTATGCCGGTGCACGTGGCGGAAAATCCGTTGGATTGTGTGGTCATCGGCACGGGCAAGTGCCTCGATCTCGGCATGGTCAGCAACTTCCGCTCCAATCGTTCCCGCTGAGTGAGCCTGCCATTTACTCATATTGAAACGGAGGGGCATCGACACTGTGAAAGATTTCTTTAAAAGTCTGGCATTTCGCGTGCTGGTCGCGGTTGCTGCCCTGCTGGTCGGAATGATGATCTACGCCGCCTCTACAGGCGGCGTTTCGACCATTCCCGCCACCGTTGCGGGCGCGGTGCTCACGCCGCTGCAATCGCTGGCGACCGCCATTTCCGAGGGAATCGGCGATTTTATCGGCAATTTCACCGACGGCGGGCGGCTGCGCAACGAGAATGCGCAATTGCAGGAGCAGGTGAATGCGCTGCGGGACAGTCAGGTGGAGCTGGATGAGCTGCGCCGCCAGAATGAACTGCTGCGCAACTATCTGGAGCTGAAGGAGCAAAACCCCGATTTTCGGTATGCCGACGCGCGGGTGGTGGCGAAGGACGCGTCCGGCAATTACTATAATTTCACCATCAACGCCGGCTCTTCCAGCGGCATCCACACGGGCGATCCCGTGATCACGCCGGAGGGGCTGGTCGGCGTGGTGTCGCAGACCAGTGCCAACTACGCACAGGTGCGCACCATCCTCGATCCCGAGACCAAGATCAGCGCGTATATCAGCCGTACGCGCGACACCGGCATCACCGGCAACACCGCGCAGACGGCAAGCGAAGGGCTGCTGCGGCTGCTGCGGCTGGATCGCGGCACCGGCGCGGCGAAGGGCGATTTTGTGCTGACCTACGGCAGTGCCAAATACCCGAGCGGGCTGAAAATCGGCGAGCTGACCGAGGTGTTTGCGGAATCCGACGGGCTGTCGATCTCCGCCACCATCCGCCCGTTCGCCCTCACCGAGGAAGAGGCTGCTGCGGCTCCC
>CAJKXG010000266.1 GCA_905203795.1 uncultured Oscillospiraceae bacterium
AGATTGGCGCCGCCAAACGCGTGTCCCGTTTCCAGCATGCCGTATGTCAGCGACACACGGCAGCAATCGCGCAGCGGCAGCGTGCAAAGCTCTTCCTTAACTTCGGAGGAAAACGACATACGGTCACCTCCTCAGCGACGCCGACCGCGGCGGCGCATATAGATCGATTCATGCGTGTAGGTCATCACCTTGCTGCGGATACCCGCCAAGCCCAGCGCACAGGCGATCAGCCCAAACGCCGACTGCTGCACGATGCCCCACAGCCATTCCGGCGTGAGACACAGCGCCAGCGCGTCGGCAAGCGAATGCTCACTGAGCGAAGACAACAGCGTGGACACAAACTGCCCTGCGGGGATCGCGAGCAGCGAGCTGACCACGATGCACCCCACGGCAAACCCCGTCTGATGCGCGCCCCACAAATAGCGATAACCGAAAAACGACGCCACGCTCACCGCCGCGCCGAAAATCCACAATTGCCAGCCGAGCAGCCATTTGCACAAAAACCACGGCAACACGCCGACGATCGCGCCGAGCAGATACGCGAGCGGCGACTCGCGGTCCTTTTCAAAGGTATCCTTGCAATCCGCGCCCGCCAACGCCGCCGCCTGCCGCGTACAGGTCGTGAGACAATCGAACAGCGCGTCGCCGGACAGGGTGCAGACAGCCGGCAGCGTGACCAGCACGCCGAAATTGTGGCGTACCACCGTCGCATCCGCGTACCGTTCCGCCAACTGCTTTTGCAGTTTCGGCAGATGCTTGTCCGCGATGCTGACCGACATTTCCAGCGCGCCCGTCGCCACGGTCAGCCGAAAGGCGATCCCTTCCGCCACACCGCTGACCGTACCCGCCGTCTCGTCCGTGCGAAAACCCGCCGCCTCACACGCCGTATAAGGCTCGTTCATGCCGTTCTCTCCTTTACGGTTTCTGGATATCCCGATGATTCACCATCACGCGCGAACCGTCATCACTCAAATGCTTAGCCAGCTCCTCCGTCAGCGTGACCGAGCGATGCTTGCCGCCCGTACAGCCGATGGCGATCACCAATTGGCTCTTGCCTTCTTCGCCGTAGAGCGGGATCAGGTAATCCACCAGGCTGTACAGCCGCGTCAGGAAGCCCTGCGTCACCTCGCGGTTCAGCACGTAATCGCGCACTTCCTGATCCAGCCCGGTCTTATGTTTCAGCTCATCCACGTAAAACGGATTGGGCAGACAACGCACGTCCATCACCAGATCCGCCTCCGCCGGATAGCCGTATTTGAAGCCGAAGGACATGCACTGGATCGGCATCCCCTTGGTCGTATCGCCGAGAAACAGCGACACGATGCGCTCCCGAAGCTGCGCCGCCGAAAGATGCGTCGTATCGATCAGATAATCGGTGCGCGCCCGCACCTCTTTGAGCAGCTCCCGCTCCGTCTCGATCGCCTTGAGCGTCGAGCCGCCGCTTTCGTCCGTCAGCGGGTGCTTGCGCCGCGTTTCTTTATACCGCCGCATCAGCACCTGATCGCTGCATTCCAAAAACAAAATCTTGTAATCGCCGCCCTGCCGTTTCAGTTCCTCCAGACTGCCGAACAGATCCTTCAGCAGCTTACCGCCGCGCGCGTCGATCACAATGGCGACCTTGTCCAGCGCGCTCTGCGACTGCAAACACAGCTCCGCAAACTTCGGCAGCAGCTTCGGCGGCATATTATCCACGCAATAAAACCCGATATCCTCCAACGCGTTGACCGCACGGGATTTTCCCGCGCCGGACAAGCCACTCACAATGACAAATTCCATTTCCGCCTTACTCCTTTTCCGCCGTCGGCGTCACGAGACGCACTTCGCGTTCCAGCGTCACGCCATGCGCCGCCCGCACCGTTTCGCACACCTGCCGTTCCAGTTCCCGCACATCGGCACAGGTCGCACCGCCGCGATTCACCACAAAACCCGCATGTTTTTCACTCACCTGCGCGCCGCCGACGCGTAAGCCCTTCAACCCGCAGTCCTCGATCAGCGCACCCGCAAAATGCCCCTCCGGACGCTTGAAATAGCTGCCCGCACTGGGGAATTCCAGCGGCTGCTTGTCTTTGCGGCGGCGAAGCAGATCGTCCATCCGCGCACCGATTGCGGCGGGATCGTCCGGCGACAGGGTGACTGTCACCGACGTGATCATCTGCTCGGGGCACGCCATAAACGCACTGCGGCGATACCCC
>CAJKXG010000267.1 GCA_905203795.1 uncultured Oscillospiraceae bacterium
CCCGCCGTGCCGCACTGTCCGCGCCGCCGTTCAACCCGTCCTCAAACAACCGCGCCTTCGTCAGCCACGGCGGCGAATCCGCGGCAGTCGTTTCCTCCTCAAAGGTCGCGCCCGCCAGCCGCAGTGCCGCCACCAATTTTTCCGCCGCAACGCCCTCCACGCCGAGCAGCCCCTCTTTAGACGGAGCGGTTTTTCGCCGCTCTTTTCCCACGATTTCGGGGCAATACGCGTGCTTGAGCTGTGCGGGCGGGATCGCGCCGCTCAGATAATCGCGAATGACAAATCCCGCCGTGTCGCTGTCGGTCAGCACGATCAACCCGCGCTGTGCCGCCAGCCGCCGCAACAATTGCAACTGTTCGGCGTTGCGAAAAATACCGAATCCGTCGGTGGTTTCGATGACCGTATCCACCGACGACGCTAAGCGGATCTTGTCGTACCGCCCTTCCACGACAATGGCTTCCCGAATGCGCACCACCGCGCTCACCTGCCTGTCCGCGCCAGCACGATCAACCTTGCCGCCGTCTGTTCCAAAATCGTGCGTTTGTTTTGCGCCGCGGATTTAAGCCGCCGATCCGCGTCGGCCAGCGTTTCCAAACTCTGCCGCAGGGTGTCCGTGGACAGCCGCGCGCAGTCTTTGGCGGCGGCGCGCAGCACAAATTCCCGCCCGCGATATCCGAACGTCTCCGCGATCGTGTTGACCGACTCGCCCGCCGCCTGCATCACCTTCACACGGTACAGATCGGCATACGCGTTCGCCAGCACGCCCGCGATCATGACCGGCTCTTCCCGCTGATCAAACAGTGCGTGCAAGATCGCATAGGCGCGGGAATACTGCCCCGCCAAAATTGCCTTGGACAAATCAAACACGCGTGCTTCCAGCCGCTGTGTTCCCAGCGCTTCCACATGTGCCGCCGTCACCTCGCCGCCCTCGCCCGCCAGGGCGCACAGCTTGTCCAGCTCGTGCATCAACAGCTCCAAATCGTCGCCGCACCGCTCGACCATCAACCGTGCCGTTTCGGGACGCAGTGTGTTGCCGCGACGGGTCGCGCCCGCACACAGCAGTTTGACGATATCCGCCGTCTGTTTGCGGTCAAACTTCACAACCGCGCCGCTTTTTTCCGCCGCCGCCAAAAACTGTTTCCATTTCGCGCTTTTTTTCGGATCGACCGTCACCACATTCATGCGGAAGATCAGCACACAGCTTTCGGGCGGCTGGCGCAGCAGCGCCAACAGCCGCTCCTGTGCGGCGGCATTCGCCGCGACGTCGTAGTCGGTCACCACCACACAGCGGCGTTCCGCCATCAGCGGCAGCGCCTCCGCCGCTTCCTCAATATCATCAAACGAGCAGGTCTGCCCGTCCAGCGCGTGACGGTTGAACGACGCCAGATCGTCGCCGCTACTCACCGCCCGTTCCGCCAGTTTGGCGGCGTAATGTCCGGACAAATACGTCTCCTCGCCATACAACACATACACCGGCAGCAGCGGCGCTTCCTTCATATGCCGCTGCAACGCCGTCTCATCCCATGCCATATCGCCGCCTCCTTTCGTCAAAGCTGCACATCACCGACGCCGCGCGTCCGCCAGACCGCGTCGCCGTCCACTGCCGTGACCGCGATGGGATACTGTCCCCACGGCACTGCCTTGGACACCGCCGCCACCTCTTGTTCATCGCAGCGGAGCACCCCCTGCTGCGCTGTCAGCACCGTGGCGTGCAGCGGCGGCAGACCGGCAAAAATCACCCCGTTGCACAGCCGCCAATCTTCCGGCAGCAACGCCGCGTCGCCCGCAGGCGGGCACAGCATCACCCGCGTCTCCCCTATGGTCACACGCGTCCAATCCGTAAAGCAGGTCAATCGGCAGCCCTCCCACAGGTCGAGCGCCGCCCCGTCCGCACAGCACAACACCCGCTCCACCGTCACTTGTTCGCGCAGCGCCGTGATCTGCTCGTCGTCCGCATCACTATTAGTGTATACCACAAATGCCAATCGGTCAATCCCCTGTCGGTGCAAAAACGTCCGCAATTGTCGGTCGTGCCGCTCCGCATCCGTGAGCAGCAGCGCCCGCTCGCCGTCCCGCTCCAGCAGCACCGCCGTCGTCCCCTCCAGCGACGCGGTGCGGATGGTGGTCACGCCGTACATCCCGAAACGGAACAACAGCGTCGAGACACACAGGAGCACCGCC
>CAJKXG010000268.1 GCA_905203795.1 uncultured Oscillospiraceae bacterium
CGAGACGTATTTTCGGTAACATTCAGCGTCCCGTTTTTCAATTTCAATCCGCTCGCCCCGTGCGGGGCGAGACTCAATTTGATGACAATACCATCAGTATTGTTTTATTTCAATCCGCTCGCCCCGTGCGGGGCGAGACTGCAAATTTGCCGATTTTTCCTTTTCGGACACCGGCAAATTTGACAACATGTATCTTATTTTTCGCTGCCAAGCGAATGCAGCCCCCCGCTTCGCCTCATTTTAGCCGCAAATCCACGACAAAACGGGGTGCGAAGCCTTCGGGTCTTTGCTGTTCGCTTAGGGTTCGCACCGACATCAGACCATCAGCACATCCTCCGGCGCATAGGACGCTTTCGCGCCTATATGCTCGGTCTTATTCTGATAATGATTGCCGAGATAATAAAACCGCAAGCTGTCCTTTTCCGGATCGATCAGCCGTGTCAGCTCCGCCTGCAAGGTTTTGCACTGCGCCGCATCCAGCAGACATTCAAATACGGAATTCTGCACGCGCTGTCCGTGCGCCACACACTTGTCCGCCACGCGGCGCAGACGGCGCTTGCCGGCTGGGTCGGTGGTATTAACATCATAGGTGATGACTACCAACATGCTATCACTTCCACAAAAACGGCGGATATCCGTCCAAGTCACCGCGCAGACAACGCGCCAGCAGCAGCGCCTGCACGTACGGTACCAAACCCCAATATATCTTTTCCTTTAGATACGGATGCGTGATTGTCTCGCGCTTGCGGGTCTGCCACGCATCGAGAAACAGTTTTCGACCTTCGTCGGATAGCAGCACCGCGCCGTCTTCCTGCTGTTGAAAATGCGCCGCGCGCATGACACGCGTGTTGATCAGCGTCAACACAAACCGATCGGCAAACGCGCCGCGCAACTCCTCCATCAGATCCAGCGCCAGCGAGGCGCGTCCGGGACGGTCGCGATGCAAAAAACCGACATACGAATCCAACCCCACGCTTTCCAAAGCGGCGGCACAATCATTGGTCAACAGCGTATAGGCAAACGACAGCAACGCATTCACATTGTCCATAGGCGGACGACGACTGCGCCCTTCAAAATGAAACGACTCCTTTTGATTCAGGATCAATTGATCGAATACGCTGAAATAGCGGGCGGAAGCCTCCCCTTCCAGTCCGCGCAGGGTATCCGCCGACACCGTCTCTGCAATGACAGGCAGCTGAGCCGCCAATTGTGCGGAAACATGCCCGATCGCGTCCGTATCCACTCGCAACGCGTGATCGCGCAGGGTGCGTTCCAAACTCCAGCGGCAGTTATACACCTTGCCGAAGATAAAATTCCGCGCAATACGGCAACTTGCGGACAAATCATCCGAACAGCGATACTGCTGTTTTCGCAGCAGGACATTGCCGCGATCTTCTCCGCAGACACGCGCCAGAAAGCGACCGTTCGGCGTGAGAAAGCACAATTGGATGCCCTGCTTGGCGCACGCGCCCATCAACGCCGGACTGGCTCCTTTATACGAGAAGCAAACGATCCCCTCCAAAATCAGCAACGGGAATTGCCCGCGCCGTTCCTCCCCGTTCCAAACCACAACGTTCTCGTTTTCCAGCGCCAGATAACTGTCCGCCGTCGTCACAAACAGCGTATTCAGCAGTTTTCGCACGAGGCATCCTCCTTTACGTGCTGCCGGATATACGCCTCTACATCCGGCGACTTGGACAGCCGCGGCAAACAAAGTTCCTTGAGCGAACAGGCGTTGCAGGATTTGGTGGGGATGGCGGCGGGGGTGTGCCCGCTTTCCAAAAGCCGCCGCATCTCGCCGAGAAGCTGTTCGGTTCTCGCCCGCAGTTCCGGCGTAAACGTCACCCGCTGGCGGCGACGGGTCTCACCATAGAACAAGCTGCCTTCCGAGATTTCGCAAGCCAACATCTCCTCGAGACAAAGCGCCTGCCCGCAAAGCTGCAATTCATCTGCGTCGTGCGGCTTCGGCGCTCCCTTTTTATATTCGATGGGATACGGCAGCCAACGATCCGCCCGTCCGAACAACGCCACACCCGCCGGCGAGCGGTGAAACTCCACCACATCGCAAACGCCCGTCACATGCAACCGTCGGCAACGGATACGCAATCCGCGCACGATCAACGTGTCGCCGCGGGATTCGGTTTGCGCGTCGTCGT
>CAJKXG010000269.1 GCA_905203795.1 uncultured Oscillospiraceae bacterium
TATACCCTTACCGGAGGAAAGATAGACCTTCCTCCGGTAAGTAGATTGCTTGGTGCGCGTAAACGGACTCGAACCGCTGACCTCCTGCGTGTGAAGCAGGCGCTCTAACCAGCTGAGCTATACGCGCATATGGTGACCCGGACGAGAATCGAACTCGTGTTACCGCCGTGAAAGGGCGGTGTCTTAGCCGCTTGACCACCGGGCCGAATTGCTCCTCCTGCAGGAGGAACGTGGTAGCGGTAGTCGGATTTGAACCAACGACACTTCGGGTATGAACCGAATGCTCTAGCCAACTGAGCTATACCGCCATGTTCACCCATTTCTGAGGGACTTGTCTATTATATACTACCACACCCCTGTTTGTCAACAGGGAATTGCGTTTTTTTCGCGGGATTTTGAAATTTTCTTATTTTTTCAGTGATTTCATCGCTTTCAGCACCATCGGCAGCTCAGACAGCGAATGGATGATCGGCACATCGGCGGGATAGCCGCCGCGTGTAAACGCGTCGATCGCCACCGCCCGCATTCCTGCCGTCTGCGCGCCCTGCACATCGTTGATGGGGTGGTCGCCCACGTACACACACGCCTCGCAGCCAAGCCCCAAACGGGCGGCAGCGCGGCGAAACAGCTCCGCATCCGGCTTGTGTACGCCTTCGTCGCCCGATACCACCGCCACATCCAGCAGCGGGCGCAATCCGCTGATATCCAGTTTGCGGTTTTGCTGCACCGACGGTCCGTTGGTGATGACGCCGAGCTTCCAGCCCGCCGCGCGCAGCGCCGTCAATGCGGACACAGCGTCATCGAACAGTGCCGTATACGTCGGGAACACCCGCTGGTATTCCGCAATCAGTGCCGCCGTGTCCGGCAACGGCTCGGCGCTTGCCCACTGCGTGCGCAGCTTGCCGAAATACGCCGCATATTCCACATAGCCATGGTTGTTTTCGCGCAGCATCCACGCGGCCCGCGCCGCCTTTTCCTCCGCCGACAGGGCAGGGAAATATTTGTTCAGAAAATAATCCGCATACCGCAAGAACGCCGTCGGGCGGGCTTGCAGCGTATCGTCGAAATCGAAAAATACCGCGCGCGGGGTGGGATCGCCGTCGCCGAGAATGCGGCGGCGGGCGGTTTCGCCGTCTTGCAGAATTCGTGCCCGCAGCGCATCCAGCGATGAAAATCTTTGCTCGGGGCGCAGGAAAAACAGCGGCTGAACCGGCACGGTCTGCCCGTACAAATCGCCTGCGAAATCCGGGATCCACGTCTCCGCGAGCGGTGCGTCTGCGCCCACGGTGGGACGCACACCAATATTGGTGACGCCGCAGGTCACGTGCCCGTTGACCACCACTGCGGATGCGTACACGCCGAATTTCGGCAACACCAGCCCTGTCGGCAGCGGTTGATTGATGGTGGGCGTGCCGAGCGTGCGCCCCAGATGCTGGCCGCCGACCACCGCCGTATCGATGGTGTACGGACGGCTGAGAAGGGCGTTTGCCGCCGTCATATCGCCGTCCGCAATCAGGCGACGGATGCGGGTGGAACTGACCGGCTCGCCGTCCACCGTCACTGCCGGTACGATCTCCATGCGGATATCGGCTGCCGCGCACAGTTCCCGCAGCAGTGCCACATCGCCCGCACCGCGCTTGCCAAACCGATAATTTTCGCCGCAGCACACCATACGCGCATGCAAGGCGTCCTGCAAAATCTCGTGCACAAACGCCTCCGGCGACAAATCATGCAGCGCGTCGAACCGCCCGACCAGCACCTCTTCCACGCCGAGCGAGCGCAGTGCCGCCTGCTTGTCCGCTTCGGTCATCAGCTCGCCCGCCAACTGTTTGGTGGGTAGCGCATCAAAGGTGAATACGGCAGGCGTCAACGCCTGCTCGCTGACGGCACGGGCGATGACCGCCCGATGTCCGATGTGCACACCGTCAAAAAAGCCCAGTGCCACGGCACGGGGCTTGTCCGGCAAGGTATCGGCAGGGATGGTGTACATCTGCATAGCGGTCCTCCCTTTATCTACCCCCTCGCTATATATAGTAGGGGGCATGTTTACGGACAGTAATATCTATTCTCTATTTTGCAAATAGTTTACAAATTGCCAGTTCGTCGCCGCGCGTCTCGCCAAGACCGAGAAATGTGCCGTCCGGCGCAT
>CAJKXG010000270.1 GCA_905203795.1 uncultured Oscillospiraceae bacterium
CGTCGGACGGCATGCGCCAGTCGCCGCGCGGCGACAGCGCCACGCTGCCGATGCGCGGTCCGTCCGGCAGGCAGGAACGCTTGAACTGCTGTGCGAAGAAGCGGTGCAGGAAGGTCACCAGCCAGCGGCGGATGGTATCGTCGTCGTATTTGCCCGCAAACGCCACCCGCGCCAGCCGCAAGATCTTGCGCGGCGGGTAGCCGAATCGCAGGAAGTAGTAGAGGAAAAAGTCGTGCAGCTCATACGGACCGACCAATTCCTCGGTTTTTTGGGAGATTTCACCGTCCTTGGGCGGCAGCAGTTCGGGGCTGACCGGCGTATCCAGAATATCCAGCAACGCCGCCTCGATCTTGCCGCCGTATCGCTTCGCCTCATGCGCGGTGAGATGGCGCACCAGCGTTTTCGGCACCGAGGCGTTGACCCCGTACATGGACATATGGTCGCCGTTGTACGTCGCCCAACCGAGCGCCAGTTCGGACATGTCTCCCGTGCCGATGACCATGCCGCCAAAGCGATTGGCAAGATCCATCAGCACCTGTGTGCGCTCGCGCGCCTGCGCGTTTTCGTAGGTCACATCGCACGCGCCGCTGTGCTCGATATCGCGCAGATGCTGCTCCACCGCCGCACCGATACGGATCTCGTGCAGCGTCGCACCGCACGCGCGCGCCAATTGACACGCATTGTTCAGCGTGCGCCCCGTCGTGCCGAAGCACGGCATCGTAACTGCATGGATCACCGCATGATCCAATCCCAAAATATCGCACGCGCGCACCGTCACCATCAGTGCCAGCGCCGAGTCCAAGCCGCCGGACAGCCCCAGCACCGCGCAGGAATGCGTGTGCGCCATGCGTTTCGCCAAGCCCTGCGCCTGAATGGTCAGGATGTCTTCACAGCGTTTTTGCTGCGTGGCGGGGTGCAGCGGCACAAACGGCAGCGGCACGACAGCGCGTGTCAGCGTCAGTTCCTGAATCGGCAGGTCAAACCACACCGTCTGCACCTGCGACGCATTGTCCGCGACGGTAAACGTCGTCAGGCGGCGGCGCTCATACAGCAGCCGCTCCACATCGATCTCAGTGGTGATCACACCGGTGGTGAAACGCTCGCTTTCGGTGAGAATCACGCCGTTTTCGCCGATCAGATCATGCCCCGCAAATACCAGATCGGTGGTGGATTCGCCCTCGCCCGCGTCGGCGTAGATGTATGCGCACACCTGCCGCGCCGACTGCATCATCACCAGTTGGCGGCGGAAATCGTCCTTGCCGATGGCTTCGTCGCTGGCGGACAGGTTCGCGATCACCGTCGCGCCCGCTTCCGCCAGCGCCTGCGAGGGCTGGCGGTTGACCCACACATCCTCGCACAGCTCCACGCCGATGCACAAACCCTTGACCGAACGGCACGCGAACAGCAGGTTGCTGCCAAACGGCGTTTGCTGTCCGGCATAGGTCAGCGTTTGGTTTTCTTTCGGCGCGGGCGTAAAATGCCGCCCCTCGTAAAATTCGGAATAGGTCGGCAGGCTGGTCTTGGGCACCAAGCCCAGCAGCACGCCGTTTTGGCACACCGCCGCGCAGTTATACAGCGCCGCACCGCATGCCACCGGCACACCGATCATCAGCACCATCGGCAGTTCCACCGTGGCGCTGAGGATATCGTGCAGCGCCTGCTCGGCGGCGCGCAGCAGCGCCGGCTGCAAAAAGAGATCGCCGCAGGTGTAGCCGGTCAGACACAGCTCGGGAAACACCAGCAGGGATGTATCCGACGGCGCATTTTTGATCTGTTGCAGCACCTGCTCGGCGTTATAAGCGCAGTCCCCCACGCGAATAGCGGGCGTCGCCGCGCCCACCCGTACAAATCCGTCTTTCATAGCGAGCCACTCCTTATGCAAGGCATTCTCCTTTTAGTATAGCAAATCTCCTTCGCTTTTACAACCGCCCGCGGGAAATTTTCGGACACGAATGCCCGTTTTCGGCAAAATGCGGCGGCGGGGGCGCGTACAATGGCAGACAGGAGGTGACACGACATGCCGGTCCTGTACCTCGATGTGCTGCTGGCACTCAATCTGTTCATTGATTTCCTGCTGCTGGCCGCCACCGCGCGGTTGATGCGGCTGCCGCATCGGCGATGGCG
>CAJKXG010000271.1 GCA_905203795.1 uncultured Oscillospiraceae bacterium
GATCAAGATCCCCGCGGGTGCGGACTGGCAGAATGTGAAGGCGGCGGTGTCCGGCTTCCCGGCGGACTATGACCACACCGTGTATGTGGAGATCACTGGCGATGTGAAGCTGGCGTCGATCACCTTTGCCTGCGGCGACGTGACCTACGGCGACGTGGACGCGAACGGTAAGGTGGATTCCTCCGACGCACGCATGGTGCTGCAAGCGTCGGTGAACAAGATCGAGCTGACCGACACGCAGAAGGCGGCAGCGGATGTGGACGGCAATGCCGTCGTCGATTCCTCCGATGCGCGCGCCATCCTGCAAAAGAGCGTCAACAAGATCGATCAATTCCCGGTGGAACAATAAGGAAAGAGGAGTGTAAAAATGTTGAAAAAAGTAGGAAGCATTGTTCTGTCTGCCGCCATGCTGCTGAGCATGGGCGGTGGCATGGGCGCTTTGGCTGCCGAGGAAGTGGCGGAAAAGACCCCGCTGAAAACTTGGTACACCAAGCCCGCCGAACTGTGGGCGGATCCGTCCAACGCACAAACGGATAGCGGCAAACTGTCCGCCACCCCCATCGGCAACGGCTTCATCGGCGCGATGATTTTCGGCGGTGTGGACAACGAACGCATCCAGATCAACGAGCATACCCTGTGGTCGGGCGGTCCGGGCGCTGTCGCGAACTATCAGGGCGGCATGACCGGCAACAGCGATACCATCAAGAGAAACTATCAGGAGGCACGCGAAAAGCTGCAAGCGGAAATGACCGCGTTCACAGAGAATAACGCGGCATATAAAGACGCGAATGGCAATGTCATCGCCCAAAACTATGCCAACAGCAGCGAAGTCGTCAGTCTGATCAACTCGCTGAAAGGCACGAAATCCGGCTTTGGCTCCTACCAGACGCTGGGCAACCTGCTGATCGACGACCCCGACATGGCGGATGCGCAGATCGAAACCGCCACCTCCACGGCGGAACCGACCGACGGCGGCGAATGCGCCAGCAACTTGTTTGACGGCAGCGTCGGTACCAAATGGTTTTCCGGCAACAGCGCTTTGAAAGATAACCTTTCCTATCCCGTCTCTGTGATCTGGAACTATGATCGTCCGATCGCGTTCCAGGAATACAGCATTGCGTCTGCCAACGACGTGCCCGGCCGCGATCCGCAGGAATGGAAACTGTATGGTTCCACCGACGGCGAAACGTATGTGGAAATCGACTCGCAGACCGGCGTGAGCTTCCCGAATCGGCAGACCGCATTGAATTTCACGCTGTCGCAAAAAGTGACCTACCAGTATTTCCGTCTGGACGTTATCAAGACGGCGGAAAATAACCCGCCGCAGCTTTCGGAGATCACACTGAAGCGGCAGGGCGTTAAAGATCCTGTGCCGTATACCAACTATGTGCGCTCGCTCGACCTGCGCACCGCCACGGTGAGCACCTCCTTTGAACAGGGCGGCGTGACCTACACCCGTGACTATTTTGTCAGCAATCCCGACAATGTAATGGTCGTGCGGCTGACGGCGGATAAGAAGGGCAGCATTTCCCGCTTGATCTCCGTCACCTCCGAGCAAAACAAGAAGACCGTCGCCGCTGAAGGCGACACCATCACCATGATCGGTCAGCCTGCGGATCAGCGGGCGGACGGGCTACACTTCGCCGAGCAGGTGAAGGTCATCCCGACAGGCGGCAGCATGAAGGTGGTCAAAAACACCATCGAAGTGACCGACGCGGACGAAGTGCTGATCATCATGAGCGCGGCTACCAACTACCAGCAGTGCATGGATGACAGCTACGACTATTTCAAGGACGGCGATCCGCTGGACGATGTGAAAAAATGCGTGGATGCGGCGGCGGAGAAGAGCTACGACAAGCTGCTGGCCGACCATGTGGCGGATTACGACGAGCTGTTCTCCCGTGTGGAGCTGGATCTCTACGGCGATGCGGCGATGCCGGAAAAGACCACCGACCAACTGCTGTCCGGCTATAAGACCGGCGCCAATACCGACAAAGAAAATCGGTATCTGGAAGAGCTGTACTATCAGTTCGGTCGCTATCTGCTGATCGCCTCTTCCCGCGAAGGCTCGCTGCCCGCGAACCTGCAGGGCATCTGGGCGGAAGGCCTGAAT
>CAJKXG010000272.1 GCA_905203795.1 uncultured Oscillospiraceae bacterium
CCAAAAACGCCAGCTTGACCGCCACCGACGCGGCGGTGTCATCCTCCGTGAGCGGCGTGCTCACGGCGAAATCCCACACGTGCCCTTCCGGACGGAACAGCAGATACACATCGCGGAAAATACCGGAAAAGCGGAATTTATCCTGATCCTCCAGATAACTGCCGTCACACCATTTCAGCACCAGCACCGCCACGCGATTGCGGCCCTCGCGCAGAAACTCAGTCACATCAAACTCGCTCGTGCTGTGCGACACCTGATCGTACCCGACAAACTGCCCGTTGACAAACAAATACAAGCAGGAATCCACGCCCTCAAAATTGAGATAGGCGCGTCGTCCTGTCTGCCCATGCACGTCAAAGTCGCGCACATACAGCCCGCAGGGGTTGTCGTGCGGCACATAAGGCGGATCATACGGAAACGGATACGCCACATTGGTATACTGGCAGCTGTCATGCCCATGAAGCTGCCAGACAGACGGCACCGGCATCGTCTCCCACTCGTCGAGGGGCACATCGGCAGCCAGCAGGCGTTCCTCTACCTGCGAAAACCGCGCAAAATAGCAAAAGTGCCATTCCCCGTTCAGCAAAAGCAAGCGATCGCTGTTTTGCTTTTCCCGTGCAAACAGCGGCGACGCATCGCCGGACGGCAGATAATAGGCGCGGTCGGGCATCGTGCCGACGCGCACGACCTGCTCGTTTTCATGATACTGCGGATACAACATACCTGATTTCCCCTTTATTCCCCAAATATAGCAAAACGGGGGTCAATCAAACGTGAAACCGTCGATTGACCCCCCATACCAAACCTATCAGAAATACTGCCGCGGATTTTGCGCGACGCCGTTGTAACGCACTTCAAAATGCAGATGCGCGCCATAGCTGTTGCCGGTATTGCCCACGCGGGCAATCAATTGCCCCTTGGTGATCACATCCCCGACGGATACCAACACCTCGCTGCAATGCGCATACATCGTGGAATACCCGTTGCCGTGGTCAATCAGCACATACATGCCGTAGCCGCCGCCGTAATTCTTCGCATCGTTGTTGACAGCCACCACGCGACCGCCGTCCGCCGCCACAATATCTTTTCCGTATATATTGTGACCGGAAATATCAATGCCGTTGTGGCTGCGTCCGCTACGGCTGCCGAATTCCGACCAGATCGTGCGGCAACTGGGAACCGGCCACAGGAATTTCCCCGTCGCCACGCCCGCTTGAGCGCCCGGACTGAGCTGATACGCACCGACGGCGATCTCCTCCGTCACCGGCTGTTTAATCACACTTTCATACAGCACGGTGCGCGATTGCTCCACGCCGTCCAGATACACGACTTCCGCCGTGATCTGTTTGGTACCGGGTACACCGGCGGTTTTCACGCCGCGATAGCCGATATATTTGGTCGTATCCTGCACGGTCACGGATGTGTACGGCACATCCTCGGTGTACACCTCAAGGCGATGCAGCTGCACCGGCAGATAAGGCGAACCGTCCTCCTCCGTACTGTTGATTTTCGCATGGAGGGTTGCGGTATCGGTGATCGCGCTCGCCTCATACAAGCTGTCCACGATCTCCACACGGCGCACAAATTTCGTCGTTTCATTGCCATTGCCGGTTTTGTATTGCGCCAACACCGCGTTCAGTTCCGCCTCCAACCAATCCCGCGACGGAACAGCGCCGACAAACTCGCCATCCACATACAAGCCGCTTAACTGCACGACAGAATCGGCGGAATTGCTCAGCAGCTTATCGCACACAGCCGCTTCATCCAAAATATCTTCCTGCGGCACAACCGCCAACGTCAAACGCGGCTGACGGGTGATCGTCGTCCCGCCGTCCACGCGGATCACGCTGTCCTCTACCATGCTGGCGGCGAGATCGAACACGGATTCATCCGCAATATAACCGATGCTCTGCCCGTCATATTCCAATTGCAGCGCAAACGTCGTACCGCTCCAATACCGCACCGTCGTCACCAACAGGGCGATGGCTGCCAGCGGCGCCGCCAGATTCAACATCGTCACCACGCCGCGGCGATGACGGCGAAGCGCCAGAAACGGCAATTGCAGCGCCTGCAGCACGCCGAGCGCCGCATGACGGCTTGCCGCCTGC
>CAJKXG010000273.1 GCA_905203795.1 uncultured Oscillospiraceae bacterium
CACCCCGTGGTTTTATCTCACGTCCCTGATCTTTATGAAATTCGTTTACGCGTGCCCGTTGTCCTGTAAAAACTGCTTGGCACACTGCTGCAATGCCTGCAGTGAGTCGGCTTGCAGCCCGCTCTGCACCATCGTTTCCTGAAGCGAAGTGGGCAAGCTCTGAAAATAGCTGTGCATTTCCTTGTCCTCGGTGAAGGGCGCGGTTTTCGGGCAGGAAGGGGTAGGTTTTTGCATCGTTATTCTCTCCTTGTTTTATATAGGGGTATATTTACGGATAGACTATTATAGAAACAATAGTCCTATTTGTATACTATTCTGCGACCAACTGTACCAAATGGGCGATGCCGGGGATGGATTCTCCTTGCTGGGAAGAAGTGGGCGACATGAGCGCACCCGTACCGATAAACAGCACATTTTTCAGTTCGCGTTGCGCCATTTTGTCCAGCAAATACGAACACACCACGGCGGCGGAACAGCCGCAGCCCGAGCCGCCCGCGTGCACATCCTGCGTTTCGCGGTCGTACAGCATGAGTCCGCAATCGCTGTGGCGATTCCCCAGTGAAATGCCCTGCCGCGACAACAGCTCATGCAGCAGCTCGCTGCCCACCTGCGACAGATCACCTGTCAAAATCAGATCATAGTCCTCCGGCGTGGTATTCGTGTCATTGAGGAAATTGGCAATGGTATCGGCGGCAGCGGGTGCCATTGCCGCCCCCATATTATTCGCGTCGTGGATGCCGAGATCGGTAACGCGTCCGCCGCACACCGCTGCGACCCGCACCCCGCCGCCGCCCAAGCCTATGACGGCAGAACCGGCGGCTGTCGCTGTCCATTGCGCGGCGGGCGGGCGCTGACCGCCGTATTCCAATGGCAAGCGAAACTGCCGCTCGGCGGCGCAGAAATGGGAGGAGGTGACGGCGGCGCACACATCAGCGGCTCCGCTGTCCACAAATATGGCGGCAAGCGCCATGGTCTGCGCCATCGTGGAACACGCACCAAACTGCCCGAACAACGGCACTTTGAATTCGCGCAAACCGAAGGTGGAGGCAATATTCTGGTTGAGCAGGTCGCCGCAAAACAGGTGATGGATCTGGGACGGGGTGAAGCCCGCCTTGTCCAGCGCGCGTGTAAACGCCTCGCGCTGGAGAGCGCTCTCTGCCTTTTCCCACGTTTTTTCGCCCATGCGGGTGTCGTCGAACACCGCGTCAAAATAGCGTCCAAGCGGTCCTTCCCCCTCTTTTTTGCCGACAACGGCGGCGTGTCCCAGAATGGCGGGACGGCTGGACAGCGTGATGGTGAATTGCCCTTTTCTTTCCGGCATGACAGACCCTCCTTACACCAGCCCGAACAGGATGAGCACCACGCCGTAGATAATGGAGGCACAGATGCCGTACACCAGCACCGGTCCGGCGATGGCAAACATTTTTGCGCCCAGTCCCATGATAAAGCCCTCGCTTTTGAATTCGATGGCGGGAGACACGACGGCGTTCGCAAAGCCGGTGATGGGCACGAGCGTGCCCGCGCCCGCGTGCTTGGCGATGTTGTCATACACGTTAAAGCCGGTGAGGATCACGCTGAGCGCGATCAGCGTGACCGACGCGATCAGCCGCGCCTGCTTTTGTTCCAGTCCGCCCTGCTGAGCAAAATCCGTGATCGCCTGCCCGAGCGCGCAGATCAGACCGCCGAACAAAAACGCTTTGATGCAGTTTTTGATCACCGGCGACGGCGGCGAAGCCTGTTTGCTCAGTTTTTGGTATTCGCGATTGGTGACGTCCAAAACGATTCCTCCTCTGATAACGGTTGCCCATAGTATATCGCGGCAAAAGGGAAATATACGTGACGGACGCCGCCCGATCGTCGAAGGAACATAGAAAAAGAGCCCCGACAATTTGTCGAGACTCTTTATGTTCGCGTGGAAACAGTGGCTCAGTCCGCAGACGGAGCGCCGACAGGACAAGTGTCCGCACACGCGCCGCAATCGATGCAGGTGTCCGCGTCGATCACATATTTGCCGTCGCCCTCGGAGATCGCGGAAACAGGGCAACCGTCCGCGCACGCGCCGCAGGCAATGCAATCATCGCTGATTTTATACGCCATGGAGAAGCAC
>CAJKXG010000274.1 GCA_905203795.1 uncultured Oscillospiraceae bacterium
TGCCAAGCCGCAAAAAAAGCACCTGCTGACGCAGGTGCTTTTTGGACATTACGCCGCCGTTTCGTCGGATGCGGGCTGCTCATAGCCGAAAAACTCATTGATCTGAAGCTGCAAAGTGGGCGTAACCGCTTCCATCAGCGACGAAAAATCCGATCCGCTGCCGCCGAACGCCGAACCGTACACCAGAGACATCGGCGTGCCGAACGTGGCGGAATCGCAGTTTTGCATCAACAACGCCATGTCGTACTGTCCATGCCCCAGCACATGATTCGCGATCACCGCCGCGTCCTTTTCCGGATTCCGCCAATAGGTATCCTCATAATCCGGCCAGTACACATCCTCCAAAATCATGGCGTGACGACCGAGCGCCTCCAGCAGAATGGAGGTTTCGCGCGAATCCGTGTTGGTGATCGGGACGCCGCACACCGCCGCATTGTGATCCACACCGCTGAGATACTCTTCCTGCGATTCGTCAAATTTCGGCATGGGCAAAACGCCCCAATCCGACTCCATATCCTTCAGTTCGCTCACGCCCGGCATCGAGCCGTAGAACAGCGAATGACCGGATACAAACAGATCCTCCTGCCGATCGGGATTGAACAAGCAGCAGCTTTGATCCTGCTTATTCATGCGATACATCTTTTCCACAATATCAAACGTGCGATTCGTATTGCAGGCGAGCTGCACCCTGCCGGTGGCGTCGTCGGTGGAAAAATAGTGTCCGCCCATCCCCATAAACAAGGCACGGCAATAATCCGTGATCGAGCCGAACACGCCCCAGCGGTCGCTGGTGGAGTCCACCTTGCCGGATTGGTCGTCGTCGCGCATAGCCAGCTTCGCATACTCCGCATACTTGTCAAACGTCCACTTGCCGCTGTTGACCAGTTCATACGGGTCCGGCAGCTTCAATTCCTGCCAAATATCCGCATTATAGTACAACAGCCATGTCTGCGCAGTATCGAAAATAAAGCTGCCGTTGACAGCAAACGTCTCGCCTTTGATCGTGGACATTTCCCGCACCCGCTGGTTCCACCAAGCGTTGTCCCAGTTGACCTCCAGCGTGTTGAGATCCCTCATGAGCTTGCCCGCAATCAGTTGACCGTATGCCCATTGTGTGGTCACGATCACATCGGCGCATTTATCGCCCGCCAGAATCTCCGGCTGTACGCGGGTAAACACCTCCGCCGGCGGGATCTGCTCCGCCGTGATCGTGCACTCGTACAGCGTCTCCACCTCGTCCAGAATCTGATTCCACGCGTCGCTGAACGGCGTGCTTTCCTCGGAACGCTGCCAGCGTCCGCCGTGGAAATCGATCACTTTAAACTCGTATCCCCCCAGCTTGACCGGCGTTTCCCCCTCCAGCGGTTGGATACTGCCGGTGGTGCCGCCTGCCTTCTTCCCATCCTTGCAAGCGCAGACGGTCAGCGCCATCAGCACCGCCGCCGCCCCGCACGCCGCGCGTTTGATCCATGTATACATCATACTCACCCCTAGATAGACATTCTGTTCTAACCTTAACTATAACAAACTCCTTTTGCAAAATCTTACAATATCCTGCTTTTTTGTTGCGAAATTCTGACATGTTTTCCGCGCGAAAAAAATTTCCATTTTCCCCTTGACAAACCCGCTCGCATCGTGTATGATAAATGCATATCAAACACATAGGTATTATGTGTTAATTCTTCTTGGAGGTGCATTTGCTTGTATTCCGTTATTTTTAAGATGCTGCGGCACAATTTCCGTTTCGGGCGAATGTGTCGCCTCCTGTAAGCCTGAACACATCACATTTAAAAATAAGAAAGAAAAAATAAGAAAGAGGGAGATCACCATGAGCTATACATATGACAACCATTATAAATTTGAAACCATCCAACTGCACGCAGGTCAGGAAAACCCCGATCCCGCTTCCGACGCACGCGCCGTGCCGATCTATCAGACCACGTCCTACGTGTTCAAAAACTCCGCCCATGCGGCGGCGCGCTTCGGTTTGGCGGACGCGGGCAATATCTACGGCCGTCTGACCAACTCCACCGTGGATGCGTTTGAACAGCGCATCGCGGCGCTGGAAGGCGGCGTGGCGGCGCTGGGCGTGGCG
>CAJKXG010000275.1 GCA_905203795.1 uncultured Oscillospiraceae bacterium
CGACGGCGCTCGCTTCCGAGACGCTGCGCCGCGCGCAGGCGGCTTTGGACGAGGAAGGCTTGTCCGCCGTGCACATTTGCCCCGAAACGATGGGGAAGATCAACCAGCTCGGCGATCTCGACGAGGTGCTGACATTTTGCGAGGCGGACGAGCGCTTTTTGCCGTGTATCGATTTCGGGCATCTCAACGCCCGCACGCACGGCGGTGTGAACGATGCGGCAGCCTTTGCCGCGATTTTGGATGCGATTCATGACCGTCTCGGCGAGGAACGGGCGCGTCGGTTTCACGCGCATTTTTCCAAGATCGAGTACACGGCGGGCGGCGAAAAACGCCACCTCACCTTTGCAGACACGCTCTACGGTCCCGAACCGCAGCCGTTGCTGGAATTGATCGCCGCGCGCGGGCTGACGCCTGTCATGATCTGCGAATCCGACGGCACCCAAGCGGCGGATGCGGCAGCGTTGCAAGCGGCCTATCAGGCGGCGCGCTGAGCAAAAATTGCGGCAATTTTGCGGCTGACCTTGACAACGGGTCGTCGTGCGTGTAAAATATAGGCAAATCAGAAACCAATGACGCGGAGATCAAAGCTATAAGGGCGCGCACAGAGAGTCCGGGGTGCTGGGAGCCGGATCGAGATGCCGATAGCCAAGTGGACCGCCGAGGGCGTCGGGAAAGGGGCGTATGCTCCGAGTATCAGACGACGTGTGGGCATACGTCAGTTGCCGGGGATGTGTCGGCATCCTGCAAAGCGCACGGCTTTTGCCGTGAATCAAGGTGGCACCGCGGGAAGGTTATTACCCGTCCTTGACAGCAATTCGCAAAGACTGCTGTCGGGACGGGTTTTTTGTTTGTCCCGACAGGAAAGGAAGAGAGTGTTATGCAGGTTTATCCCACCAAGGAGGAGGTCGCCGCCATCGCCGCATCCGGCGATTATCGACGTGTGCCGATCAGTACCGAGCTGTTTGCCGACCGCTTTACGCCGATCGAGGTGCTGCGGCAATTGCGGCGGCAGAGCCGTCATTGTTTTTTGCTGGAAAGCGCGGAGGACAATCAAAAATGGGGGCGCTTTTCATTTTTGGGTTATGAGCCGACACTGGAAATCACCTGTGAAAACGGGCAACTCCGTCAGCGCCGCGACAATGGGGATGTGACCGTCAGCGAGACGGATCATCCCAGGCAGGCGGTACGGGAGCTGCTGGCGCGGTATCGCAGTCCCGTGCTGCCGAAGCTGCCGCCGTTCACCGGCGGATTGGTCGGGTACTTCTCCTACGACTATATGAAATATGCCGAGCCGCGTCTGCGCGAAACGCTGCCGACCGGCGGGGACAACGATTTCCGCGATATGGATCTGATGCTGTTTGACAAGGTGATCGCGTTCGACCATTACCGCCAGAAGGTGATCCTCATCGTCGGTGTGGACACGGAGGATGTGGATGCGTCGTATGAACAGGCAGTGGCGCAGCTGGCGGATATGAAACGGCTGCTGGATGAAGGCGAGCCGGCGCGATTTGCCCCGCTGCATCTGAAAGAGCCGCTCACACCGTGTTTCCCCAAGGAGCAGTACATGGACATGGTACAGCGCGCGCGGCATTATATCTATGAAGGCGACATTTTTCAGGTGGTGTTGTCCGACCCGCTGACCGCGGCGGCGGAAGGCAGCCTGCTCGATACCTATCGGGTACTGCGCACCACCAACCCGTCGCCGTATATGTTTTTCTTCGTCAGTGATGACATCGAGATGGCGGGCGCGTCGCCCGAAACGCTGACGAAGCTGTATGACGGCACGGTCAGCACGTTCCCGCTGGCGGGCACGCGTCCGCGCGGCGCAACCGAAGAGGAGGACAAAGCGCGGGAAGCCGATCTGCTGCAAGACGAAAAGGAACTGGCGGAACACAATATGCTGGTGGATCTCGGACGCAACGACATCGGACGCATCAGCGAGATCGGCAGTGTGAAGGTGGAAAAATACCTTTCCATCGAGCGGTTTTCGCATGTGATGCACATCGGCTCGACCGTGACCGGTCGGCTGGCGGCGGGCAAGGACGCGGTGGACGCCATCGACGCGATCCTGCCGGCGGGTACGCTG
>CAJKXG010000276.1 GCA_905203795.1 uncultured Oscillospiraceae bacterium
GGGTGCAGCATTTTTTGAAAGTACACGCCTTTTCCGCGCTGATCGGGCGCGCGGAAGGGTTGAACGCGGACACACAGTACACACTGGAGCTCGCCGCCCTCACGCACGACATCGGCATCCGCAACGCCGAGCGCCGATTCGGACGCTGCGACGGGCGGCTACAGGAGCAGGAAGGTCCGCCGGAAGCCGCCGCGCTGCTGCGCGGGCTGGGAGTCGCGGACACCACGATTGAGCGTGTGTGTTGGCTGATCGCTCATCATCATACCTATACGGCTATCGACGGCATCGATTATCAGATTTTGGTGGAAGCGGATTTTCTGGTCAACGCCTATGAAGATGCGCTGTCCCCGCAGGCGGCCGCCGCCGTATATCGAAATTTGTTCCGCACCAAAGCGGGACGGGAAATTTTTGAGACCCTGTACGGTCAACAGGAGGAGGAGTCCCGTCATGACACATGACACTTCCACTGCCTATCGGGCAGAGATACTGACACAGGCGCTGCCGTATATCAAGCAGTATGCCGGCAAAACCGTCGTCATCAAATACGGCGGCAACGCGATGATCAGCGAAGAGCTGAAAGACGCGGTGATGGAGGACGTGGTGCTGCTTAACACCGTCGGCATCCATGTGGTGCTGGTGCACGGCGGCGGTCCCGAGATCAATGCGATGCTCAAAAAAGTGGGCAAGGAATCCCGCTTTGTGGACGGTCTGCGCTACACCGACGAGGAAACGATGGATATCGTGGAAATGGTGCTGGCGGGCAAAGTCAACAAGAGCTTGGTACAGCAACTGGAACGCCACGGCGGGCGCGCCATCGGTCTGTGCGGCTTGGACGGCGGCATGCTGAAAGCCGTCCGCCACGCCGAACCCGATTTGGGGCTGGTCGGCGACATCACCGATGTGGACGTCACCAACATCCAGAACTGCATCCGCAACAGCACCATTCCCGTCATCGCCACCGTCGCCGCAGGCGAGGGCGACGACCGCAGCATCTACAACGTCAACGCCGACATCGCGGCTTCGCGCATCGCGTCGGCAGTCGGCGCGGAAAAGCTGGTGCTGATGACCGATGTGCGCGGACTGCTGGAAAACCGCGACGACGAAAACTCGCTGATCTCTGTCGTGCATGTCAGCGATGTGCCCAATCTCAAGCGGCGCGGCGTGATCGCCGGCGGCATGATCCCGAAGATCGATTGCTGCGTGGAAGCCGTGCGGCGCGGTGTGCACCGCACCCACATCATCGACGGCCGCATCCCCCACTCCATCCTCATCGAAATGCTGAGTGACGAGGGCATCGGCACCATGTTCCTGTGAGCGAAGGAGAGAACGTTTATGCAAGATATCTGTAAACAACAGCACGATCAGGCATTGATGGCGACCTACGGGCGGTTCCCCGTGGCACTGGTCAGCGGCAAAGGCGCGACCGCCACGGACGACGAGGGACGCGAATACATTGATTTCGGCAGCGGCATCGGCGTGAACGCGCTCGGCTACGGCGAGCCGGGCTGGGTCGCCGCCGTCAGCGAACAAGCCGCGACACTGGCGCATTGCTCCAATCTGTATTATCAGCCGGTGCAGATCGCGCTGGCCAAGGAACTGTGTGCCGCCACCGGCATGGACAAGGTGTTTTTCGCCAATTCCGGTGCGGAAGCCAACGAATGCGCCATCAAACTGGCGCGCAAATACAGCTTCGACAAATACGGCGAGGGACGCAACCGCATCATCACACTGCAAAATTCCTTCCACGGACGTACCGTCACCACCCTGTCCGCCACCGGACAGGACACGTTCCATCAATATTTCTTCCCCTTCACAGAGGGCTTTGCCTTTGTGCCCGCCAACGACACGGCGGCGCTGGAAGCGGCGTTGGACGACACGGTCTGCGCCGTCATGCTGGAATGCGTGCAGGGCGAAGGCGGCGTGATGCCGCTGGACGACGCGTATTTGCAGGCGGCACGGGCGCTGTGCACGGCGAAAGACATCGTGCTGATCGTCGATGAAGTACAGACCGGCGCAGGGCGCACGGGCAAATTCCTCGCCTGCGAGCATGCGGGCGTGCGACCGGATGTGGTGACCAT
>CAJKXG010000277.1 GCA_905203795.1 uncultured Oscillospiraceae bacterium
AGGACGTGTTGGAGTTGCTGCGCGATTTCCATCGCGAAGGGCATACCGTGCTGTTGATCACGCACGACGAACGAATTGCCGCCGCCGCCGAACGGCGCATTCGCCTGCAAAACGGGCGCATGACGGAGGAATAAACCGCACGGCGCGGCGTATACTAATCCCAAACACATCGGAGAAAAAGTCTGGCTGTCGGTTTTGTGCCTTGGGCGAGGTCTGCATGCCGGCACCCGCCGCACCGCTGCCGAAACGGATGCGACTTCTAGGAAAGGAATGGGTATAAACATGGATTGGATGATGCTGCTCAAAGCATTTTTGGTGGGCGGCGGGATCTGCGTGATCGGGCAATTGCTGATCGATCTGACCGCCATGACCCCCGCGCGCATTTTGGTGTTGTATGTGACGCTCGGCGTGGTGCTGACCGCCGTCGGATTGTATGACCCGCTGGTGAAATTCGCAGGCGGGGGCGCGACCGTGCCGTTGACCGGCTTCGGCTATACGCTTGCCAAGGGCGTGCAGGAGGCGGTGAAGCAGGATGGGCTGATCGGCGCGCTGACAGGCGGCATCACCGGCGCGGCAGGCGGCATATCCGCCGCGATCCTGTTCGGCTATCTGTGCGCACTGGTGGCGAAATCCGGCGACAAATCGTGATAAAACACTTGACAAACGCCGCGAAACCCAGTATGATACTATTAAACAGATGATAAAGAGAGGTTCGCTTGATGCAGCAGCGGTTTGTTCGATTTAGCAGCTTTGGTGGCTTTGGCTATTTTGGCCTGGGCTATACTTGCTGTGCCGAAAAATCGAACTCCGTGCGGTAAAGGCGTTCGCCTGCGCGAACAGTCTCGTAACATTTAGTAAGAGAAGACGGAGCTTGTGCGGCAGGCTTCGTCTTTTTTATATCTCTAAGGAAGAAGGAATCCGATATGATCATCGTATTAAAGCCCGGCGTTACCAACCAGCAGGTGGAGGCGTTTTCCGCCGAGCTGGCGAAGAAAAACAACATCAAAGTGAACGTGTGGTACGGCGAGCATTCCACCGTTTTGGGTCTGCTCGGCGACACCGCCGCCGTGGACATCGAATCGGTCGCGGCGCAGGATCTTGTGCAGAGCGTCAAACGCGTACAGGAGCCGTACAAAAAGGCCAACCGCAAATTCCATCCCGCCGATACCGTCATCGATCTCGGCGGCGGTTCGGTGATCGGCGGCGGTCACCTCGGGCTGATCGCGGGACCGTGTTCGGTCGAATGCGAATCACAGATCGTCAGTGTGGCGGAAAGCGTCAAAGCGGCAGGCGCGTCGTTTTTGCGCGGCGGTGCGTTCAAACCGCGCACGTCGCCGTATTCGTTCCAGGGCTTGCGCGCGGAGGGATTGGAGCTGTTGCGCCATGCCCGTAAGCAAACGGGACTGCCCATCGTGACCGAGATCATGTCTGCCAGCCATCTTGTGCTGTTTGAGGATGTGGACGTGATTCAGGTGGGCGCGCGCAACATGCAGAATTTCGAGCTGCTGAAAGAGCTCGGCAAGGTGGATAAACCCATCCTGCTCAAACGCGGACTTGCGAACACCATCGAAGAACTGCTGATGAGCGCCGAATACATCATGGCGGCGGGCAACGAAAAGGTCATCCTGTGCGAACGCGGCATCCGCACGTTCGAGACAATGACCCGCAACACGCTGGATGTGTCCGCCATTCCGCTGCTGAAACAACTGTCGCACCTGCCGGTCGTGGTGGATCCGTCACACGCAGCGGGCATCAGTTCGCTGGTGGAACCGTTGGCGCTCGCCGCTGTGGCTGCCGGCGCGGACGGCTTGATCATCGAAGTACATAACGACCCGCCGCACGCGCTGTCCGACGGCGCACAATCGCTGACGCCGGCACAGTTTGACAAGGTGGCGGCGCGCATCGCGGAGGTCGCGCCGGTATTCGGCAAATCACTGTCGGTGCGGGCATAAACCGCCGACCGCTTTAGGGGGAGATTCATCATGGAATCGCTGACCATAACCGTCGCCGGTCTGGGATTGATCGGCGGCTCAATGGCGATGGCGTGGCATGCGCGCACGGAGCATACGGT
>CAJKXG010000278.1 GCA_905203795.1 uncultured Oscillospiraceae bacterium
GAATGGGACGGATCACCTCGATCGACTCCGGTGCGCGTCCCCACATAGCGCGCGCTTCGCTGCCGCAGGCGATGATGTGTTTGTCCTTTTGATCCACGGCGATGATGGACGGCTCCCGCAACACGATCCCGCGCGCGGACGACCAGATCACCACCTGCGATGTTCCCAAATCGAAGCCCAGTGTCATTCCCGCCAAGGCTGTTATCCCCCGTTCTGTATACTCGAATGTAGTATGTCCTGTTTTTTGTCGGATTCCGGCAGTGCGGCGGTCGCCGCCAAGGCGTATACCGCGTCCGCACCACCGATTTTCAGCATTTTGGCGCATTCGTTCAGCGTGCTGCCGGTGGTCACGATATCGTCCACCAGCAGAATCGTTCCGCCCTGCAAAAGCGGATCCCGCCGCGGATCGAACACACCCAGCACATTGCCGCCGCGCAGATCGGCGGGCAGTTCCTTCTGCGGCACGGTCTCGATCAGCTTGTCCAACAGCGTCACCACCGGCAGACCCAGCCGCCTGCCGAGCGCCCGCGCCAACTGTTCGCTCTGATTGTGCCCGCGCGCCGCCTCCGCCGCTGCCGTCATCGGCACATACGTGACGGCGGTAAACACCACATCGTCGTACTGCTCCGCCGCCTTCTCCGCCATCGCGTCGGCGAAAAAATCCGCCACATACGCCCGCCCGCAGCGCTTCAATCGCAGAATGCCGTTGCGGGCGGCGCCCTCATAATAAAACGGTGCAATCACCCGCTCATAATGCGCCCGCCGCTGACGGCAACGGCAGTGCGGCCGCTCCAGCCCGCAAAACGGGCAAACGGGCGTGCCGATGATCGACAGTTCCCGCCGACAGGAGGGGCAGCAGCCCTCTCCGACCCGCACCACCTTGCCGCAGCAAGCGCAGCGTTCGGGAAACAGCACGGCGATCAACCGCCGCGTCCAACCGAGTTTTCTCATATCTGCTCCGCAATAAACGTTTTAAGCCCGCTGTACCGCAGGGTGCGGCGGTCGTTTTGCACCATCTGCCGCACGGTGGATACGCTCCCGACCAGCACCAGCAGCGACTTTGCCCGCGTCACCGCCGTGTACAGCAGATTGCGGTAGCAAAGCTGCGGAATGCCTTGGAACACCGGCATGATCACCGCGCCGAACTCGCTGCCCTGACTCTTGTGCACCGTCACCGCATAGGCCAGCTCCAGATCTTGCGCGTCCTGCCGCGTATACAGCGCTACACGGTCGTCGTACCGCACCGAAAGCGTGCCGCTGAGACGGTCGATCCCCTCGAGCACGCCGATATCGCCGTTGAACACGCCGCTGCCCGTCTCGCCGTCGTCGCGCGTCCAGCAGATATCGTAATTGTTGCGGGTGTGCATCACCTTGTCGCCCTGCCGCAGCATCACGCCTTCGACCGTCACCTCCGGCTTGTCCGATGACGGCGGATTGAGCAGCCCCTGCAATTGTGTGTTCATTTCGCGTGTGCCGAGCAACCCTTTGCGGCTGGGACACAACACCTGCATCCCGTTCCACAAAGTGTACCCGTAGCGGCTCGGCAGCCGCCGCGCACATAGATCCAGCACCGTCTGCGCCACCTCGGCGGCGCTGTCGCGTTTCATGAAGAAAAAGTCGCCCTCGCTGCACGCCAGCTCCGGCATCTCGCCGCGCACGATGCGGTGCGCGTTGGTGACGATGCGGCTACTCTGCGCCTGACGAAACACCTCCGTCAGTTGCACCACCGGCAGCGCACCGCTGTCGATCAGATCGCCCAGCACGCATCCCGCGCCCACCGCCGGCAATTGATCGGTGTCCCCCACCAAAATCAACCGACAGTCGGTTTTCAGCGCCCGCAGCGTGCTTTCAAACAGCAGCGTATCCACCATCGAAAACTCGTCGATGATGAGCGCATCCGCCTCCAGCGGATTGCGCGCGTCCCGCCCGAACTGCGTCGTGTCGTCGTCCACCCGCTGCACCTCGAGCAGACGGTGCAGCGTCTTGGCTTCGCATCCGGTCAATTCGCTGATGCGTTTCGCCGCGCGTCCCGTCGGCGCGGCGACCGCC
>CAJKXG010000279.1 GCA_905203795.1 uncultured Oscillospiraceae bacterium
GGGCGGCAAGTGTGCACAGCGTTTTTTCCGGATCGGGCAGCGTCATGAGCAAAAACAGTTTTTCCCGCGCCCGTGTCATCGCCACATACAACACCCGCAATTCTTCGGCGCAGTCGCTTTGCCGGATTGCCAATTCCACGCCGCTTTTCGGCAAGGTGCGGAATTCCAGCAGCGTTTCCTCTTCGCGCCGAACGAGTCCCAGCCCCGCTTCACTGTGCAGCAGCATCGAGCCGTAGGCGGAGGAGCGGTTGAAGGGGTGTCCCAGTCCTGCCAGAAATACAAACGGGAATTCCAACCCCTTGGAATGGTGGATGCTCATGATCTGCACCGCATCGGCGTTTTCCGAAACCATCGACGCGGGCGGCATATCCAGCCCTTGTTCCTCCATCTGATCCAGATATCGCACAAACGCGGATAGCCCGCGAAAACCGCCATGTTCAAAACGGCGGGCGTATTCACATAATCGCCGCAGATTCGCGACCCGCAATTCCCCGTGACGACGCGCCCGCGCGGCTGCCAGCAGCCCGCTCTCTTCGTACAGGCGATCCAGCAACCGATCCGCAGGCATCGTGACTGCCAACGTCCGCCACCGCTCTGCCTTGTCCAGAAACTGTCGGCAGCGATCCGCTAAATCATCGTTTCCGCGGGAGGCGCGTTGCACGGCGGTGTACAAATTGGCGTCGGGCGCATCGGCGCGAAGCTGTGCCAGTGCATCGGGGGTGAAACCGAAGGCGGGGGACAACAGCAACGACAGCAGCGGCACGTCCTGAATCGGGTTGCTGAGGAAACGCAGTAGTGAGATCGCCTGCGCCACCTCCGGTGCGGCGAAAAAGCCGTCCGCCCGATCGGTCCATGCCGGAATCCCGAGACGGTTTAATTCGTCCACAAAGACACTGGCGTGGCTGGATTTGCTGCGCAGTAACACGCAAAAATCGCCGTAGGTCGCGGGACGGGATTGCCCGTTTTCGTATACGGTCAGTGTTTGCATACACGCCTGTATGCGGGCGGCTATGACGCGCGCTTCCGCTATGTCCGCCGTTTCCTGCTCCGACAGAGTGTCGGCATCCACGATCAACAGCTCCGTCTCATATCCGTCCAGCGACGGATAGGGCGCGGACTGCACCAGTTCTTCCCGCTGATCGTAGGAAATGCCGCAGGTTTCACGTGTCATCAGTTGCCGGAACATAAAATTGATGCTGTCGGTCACTTCCGACCGGCTGCGGAAGTTGTTGCCCAATGTGATGGTGGCGGGAAAACCGCCGCCCTCCCGATAGACGGGATAGCGATCGCGCCGACCAACGAAAATGGCGGGCATGGCGTGGCGGAAGCCGTAGATGCTCTGTTTCACGTCGCCCACCATGAACAGATTGCTTTCGTTGCGGGACAAAGCGGAAAACAGCGCGTCCTGCGTGGCGTTGGTGTCCTGATATTCGTCCACCAGCACATGCGCATATCGGGCGGCCAGCGTTTCCGCAAGGGGTGTGCGGGTGACGGTGCCGTCTTCCTCGCGTCGGAGGAGAAGCTGCAATGCCATATGCTCGAGATCGTTGAAATCCACCAACCGCTGTTCCCGCTTTTTTTCGGCAAAACGCGCGGCATAACGGCGCACCAATGTGCACAGCATCGCGGCAAGAGGACGCAGCGCCTTCATATCGGAACGGTGTTCTTCTTCGGTAAAGCACAAATACTTCGCAGCGCTTTCCACTTGCTTTTTGGCTTTGGCGCGCAGGTTTTGCACCCGTTTTTTGAAGGCTTCGTCCTCGTATTTTGTCAATTTTCCCAGTGCTTCAAAATCGATACTCGCCACGCAGTCGGCGGCTTCGTCCCAGCCGACGCCCGAAAGCCGTTCGGCGGCGGCGGTGAGTTGCTCTACATCCGTTGCCAGCATAGGCGCATAGGCGTCGTGGATGCGTTCCTCCTGTTCGCACAGGCGCAGCGCCTTGCGGCACAGAACCGCCGCGTATTGCAACAGTTCCGCCGTGCGGTGCAGTACCGTCCGCCCCCAATAGGTTTCGGCGGCGGGAACGGCAGGGTCGTATGCG
>CAJKXG010000280.1 GCA_905203795.1 uncultured Oscillospiraceae bacterium
GAATCCGTCGGGCGGCGGATTGGCTGCTGCTGCGCCATGTGCGCGCTGTAGCGGAGGAGATCAAACGGTTTGGGCGCGGCTTTCCGGAGGGAATCGCCCGCGTCCGTCAGGCGGCGAGCCGCCATGTGCTGCTCGGCGTGTTGCAGGCGCTGCTGTTGCCGGTGTTGGCGGTCAAGCGGCATCGTCGGGCGCTGGTCAGCGTGTTGAATCTGGCGGCGCCTGTCGCGGCGGTATGTCTGTTGGTGGTAACGGTGCAGTATTGGGGCAACAGTACGTTTGCACTGGAACTGGAATTTGAGGGTGAGCGTCTGGGCTATATTTCGGATGCGGCGGTGTTTGACGAAGCCGTGACGATGGCGAACGCCCGCATCAACAATGTGGACAATTCCTTTGAAGTGACGCGCACGCCGAAGCTGACGCTGGCGATGGTGAACAAAGAGGATCTGCTGGATGAGACCGCTGTGTGCGATAAGATCCTGCGCAATTCCTCCGATTCCATCGCGCAGGTGAGCGCGCTGTATATCGACGGCAAATTCGAGGGGGCGCTGGCGTCCCGCGATGAGCTGGACGGACTGCTGAATGAGATTTTGTTCTCCTACTGCAGCACCGACGGGGGCGACCGCGCGTCGTTCCTCGCGAATGTGCAGGTGGAAAACGGGTTGTATCCGATTTCCTCGGTGGTGACAGCGGCCGATATGCGGCAAAAGCTGACCGCGACCACGGTGGCGGATGAATACTATGAGGTGGTGCAGGGCGATACGCCGATCGGCATCGCGCGCGCCCACCAGATGACGCTGAGTGAGCTGCAATCGCTCAATGAGACGCCGCTGTCCGAATTGATGTATATCGGCAAAAAGGTGCAGGTGCAAAAGGCTGTGCCGTACTTGCAGGTGCAGGTCAAGCGGACGGTGCAGTACACCGAAACGATCAACTTCTCCATCGTGGAGCAGGAGGACAGCTCGCTGTACAAGGGCGTGTCCAAGACCAAAACAGCAGGCAAGACCGGCGAGCGTATCGTGACGGCGGAGGTGACGCTGGTTGACGGCGTGGAGCAATCGCGCACCGTGCTCGACAGCGTGGTGACCAAGCAGCCGGTGGATCAGGTGGTGCTGGTCGGCACGAAGGCTCGTCCCTCCGGCAGCGGCAGTATCTATACGCCGAACACCGGTATTGTCAACGGCGACGGGCAGTCGCACGGAAGATTTGTATATCCTGTTCCGGCGGTTACCCGTATCTATCAGAAGTTCCATCGCGGACACAGCGGTGTGGATTTCTCCAGCGGCAAAGTGCCGATCATGAACCAAAAGATCGTCGCTGTGGACGGCGGTACGGTGGTGGAAGTGAACACCAACAAAAACGCCGGTTATGGGTTATATGTCGTCATTGACCACGGCAACGGCGTGCGGACGCTGTATGCGCACTGCAATTCGCTGAGTGTGGTGAAAGGGCAGAAGGTCAGCCAGGGGCAGGAGATCGCCCGTGTGGGCAGAACCGGCAACAGCACCGGTCCGCATCTGCATTTCGAGGTGCGTGTCAACGGACGCTGCGTGGATCCCGAACCGTATTTTAAATAAGCAGTATGCAAGCGGCAGATGGGTAGGCATCTGCCGCTTGCTGCTTTCGTGAAGAAAATACGGGCGATAAAACCATAAAACGATACTTTTATCGCAATATATCTAGGCATTATATACAAATATGCCGAAAACATCTTGCTTTTTCTGCCGCTATCCTGTAGAATAAGGAAAAAGGTTACAAGTTTGTAACCTTTTCGGAAAGGGAGGGAGTCGTATGGCAGACGCAGAGATTCCGCAGCAGACAAACAAGCAAGCCGCCGATGCGGCTTCATCCGCTATGCGTGTTTTCCTCGGCAAATGCTTTCGGCTTTGCTATTATATTTGTTATCTGACGGGCATGCACACCGTCCGCGCAGCGCGATCAATGGCGCGGCGGATGCGTCCTGTTGTCCGCGCGTTGCACACACTGGCGGACAAGCTGGTGGTGCGGCATGTGCGGGCGCTGCGCGCGGAGGCGA
>CAJKXG010000281.1 GCA_905203795.1 uncultured Oscillospiraceae bacterium
GGGTACCCCTGTCGCGGCGTTTTGTTTTGGCTGAAAAGCCGATATTTGGCTATAAAGGATGAATTTGTCATGTTCTTTCGCAAATCGCCGACGGGCGTCGAATGGCTCGTCGTGGGGCTGGGCAATCCCGGCAAGCAATACGAAAACACCCGTCACAACGCCGGCGCAATGGCGCTGGCGGCACTGGCGGAAAGCAGCGGTGCGTCTGTCATACGTGCCCGCTTCCACGCGCTGTGCGGCGACGCGGATATCGACGGTCACCGCGTCCTGCTCATGCTGCCGCAGACCTACATGAACAACAGCGGCGAAGCAGTGAGCGAGGCGGCGCGGTTTTATAAAATCCCGCCCGAACGCATTCTCGTGTTTTCGGACGATATCTCGCTGCCGGTCGGCAAGGTGCGCGTACGCCGCAAAGGCAGTGACGGCGGGCAGAAGGGACTGCGTAGCATTTCCAATTACCTCGGCGACGATTTTCCCCGCGTCAAGCTGGGCGTGGGCGCAAAACCCCGTCCCGATTACGATCTGGCGGCATGGGTGCTGTCCAATTTCACGACGGAGGAACGCCCGCTCATGACCGACGCCGCCAAAACCGCCGCCGAAGCGGCAAAACTCATCGTCGCCGGACGGATCGACGACGCTATGAACCGTTTTTCCAGATAACAGAATCGAGGGGATCGCATGAAACTCATGGAACGCGGCCTGTCCGCGCTGCCCGCCTTTGATCCGCTTTGCCGCCACCTGCGTGCCAGCACGACCGCCGCCGTCACGGGGCTGGGGCACATCCACAAAGTGCTGTTGATCCAAACGCTGTGTGCCGCCGCGGATAAACGTGCGGTGGTGCTGACGGCGGACGAGGCGGAAGCCACCCGTTTGAGCGAGGACTTGCAGGCGCTTGGCAGGCAGGTGATGCTGCTGCCCGCGCGCGATCTGTCGCTGCGGCAGGTGGAATCCGCCTCCCGCGAATACGAGCAGCAGCGGCTGGGCGTGTTTTCCGCCATGCTGGGCGGCGACTACGACTGCGTGATCGCCTGTGTGGACGCGGCGATCCAGCACACGCTGCCACCGGAACTGCTGTCGATGCGCACCATCGACGTGATGGCGGGCAAGCGGCTGCCGGTGGACGACCTTGCGGCGGCGCTGACCGCGGCGGGATATCAGCGCTGTGATCAAATCGAGGGCGCGGGGCAATTCGCCGTGCGGGGCGGCATTTACGACCTCTTTCCCGCCAACAGCCCCACCCCCATTCGGCTGGAATTGTGGGGCGACGAGGTGGACACACTCAGCCGCTTCGATCTGCTGACCCAGCGCCGCACGGAATCGCTTGACGCACTGTCCATCCCGCCCGCAGCGGAAATCTCCTGCGACGATCCGGCGGAACTGGCGGAAAAAATCGAAGCGCTTGCCGCGTCGCTGCGCGGCAAAACGGCGGCGATCCAGCGGGAAAACCTGCTGGCGGACGCGTCCAAACTACGCGGCGGTGCGGCGCTCGCGTCGCTGGACAAATACATCCCGCTCATCTATGAACACCCTGCCACCCTGTTCGACTACGCGGACGGCGCGGCGCTGTTCGTGTCCGAACCGACCCGCGTCAAGGAACGGGTGCGCACGGCACGGTGGCAGTTGGAGGAAGACGTTAAAACGCTGCTGGAGGAAGGGCAGCTTTGCCGCGGACTGTCGGAATACGCGCTCGACTGGAGCGGCGTGACAGCGGAGATGGAACGGCGCGGCGCGATCTTACTGGACGCGTTTGCGCATTCGGGGCAGGATATCCGTCTGTCGGGGCTGTATAATATAAACGCGCGGCAATTGCCGGTGTGGTCGGGCAATCTCGAGCTGCTGTGTGAGGATCTGCGCGACATGCTGTCTCGCGGACAGGCGTGCGTCGTCTTGGCGGGCGCAGAGGAAAAAACGGCGCAGGTGCTGGCGGAGGATCTGGTCAAACAGGGCGTGCCCGCGCTGTACGCCCCCTCGCCCGAAGCCCCGCTGAAAGGGCGGGTGCTGGTGGTGCGCGGCGGGCTGTCCGCCGGATTC
>CAJKXG010000282.1 GCA_905203795.1 uncultured Oscillospiraceae bacterium
ATGCGCGCCAACTCACAGGTGCGCGCGTCGTAGCCGAGCGCGTCCAGCACCCGTCCCGCCGTATCCGCCGCGAGCGCGGCGTGCGCCAACCCGTGTTCCGTATAATGCAGGGCACCGAGCGCCTCGTTACCCGCGGCGATCAGCGCGCGCAATTCTTCATTTTGCTGTAACTCCCGATACGTCAGCATATCCCGTCGCCTCCTTTTGGATATTGTATCCCTTTTCTGTTCAAAATGCAAGTAAAGACTGCGTAAACCGCTCTTGCAAAACAGGAGATTTTGTGATATGCTATAGCATGAGAAAGGATGCGATATTTGATGCTGTTGACACTGGATATGGGCAACACCAACATCACCATCGGTGTATTTCGCGGCGACCAACTGCTGTTTGAGTCGCGCGTGGCGACCGACGACCGCAAAATGGAAGACGAATACGCCGTGGAACTGATGGATATTTTCCGCCTCTACGGCATCGAAACGGTTCGCTTTCAAGGCGCGATCATCAGCTCGGTCGTGCCGGCGCTGGATCTGCGCATCCGCCGCGCGGTGGAAAAAATTACCGGCGTAACCCCCATGCAGGTGGGACCCGGGCTGAAAACCGGTATCAACATCCGCATCGACAATCCCGCACAGCTCGGCGCCGACCTGTTGATCGGCGCGGTCGCCGCCATCGCACAATACGGCGCGCCCTGCATCATCTGGGATCTCGGCACGGCGACCACCGTGTCTGTCGTGGACAAAAGCGGGGCGTTCCGCGGCGGTGCGATCATGGCCGGTGTGAACACGGCGCTCAACTCGCTGATCGCCACCACCTCCTTGTTGCCGCGCATCAGCACGGAGGCTCCCGCAAACGTCATCGGCACGAACAGCGTTGCCTCGCTGCAATCCGGCACGGTGTTCGGCACGGCGGCCATGCTGGACGGCATGTGCGACCGTATTGAGCAGGAGCTTGGCTATCCCGCCACGGTGATTGCGACCGGCGGGCTGGGGCGCGAGATCATCCCGCACTGCCACCGCTCGATTCAGTACGATGATAACCTGTTGTTGAACGGCTTGCGATTGGTATACGAGAAGAACAAATAGATCGGCTAAGCAATCCGACACAGCAGCCTTTGGCGCTGTAGTCTTTACATAGTCCGCCCATCCACCCACTTTCACACGCTGCATCTCGCGAGAGAGCAGCAGTAAGGAGAGATTGTTATGCAAATCAAATCATCCACACAGCGTCTGGCAATAGGCGCGATCCTCACCGCACTGGTCATTGTGTTGCAGCTATTGGGCGCCTTTATTCGATTCGGTCCGTTTTCCGTTTCGCTGGTGCTGATCCCCATCGTCGTCGGTGCGGCGATCGGCGGCCCGTATATCGGCGCATGGCTCGGTTTCGCCTTCGGCATGGCGGTACTGCTCAGCGGTGACGCGTCTGTTTTTCTGGCGATCAGTGTGCCGGGTACGATTTTGACAGTCCTGCTCAAGGGTACGCTTTGCGGCTTTGCCGCCGGACTTGTGTATCGTTGGCTGTCCAAAAAGAACACCTATCTGGGCGTGTTCGCGGCGGCCGTTGTGTGTCCCGTCGTCAATACGGGCGTGTTCCTGCTCGGCTGTGTGTTGTTCTTTATGGAAACCATCACCCAATGGGCAGGCGGTCAAAACGTGGTGTCATATATGCTGCTGGGGCTGGTCGGCGCCAACTTCCTGTTTGAGCTCGGCTTTAACATTGTTTTAAGCCCGATCATCGTACGGCTGCTGAACATCACCAAAAAAGTAAAGTAAACCCATCCCGCATAAAAGCGCTCGCCGGAAACAGCGAGCGCTTTTGGCATATTCCGCCCTCTCCCCGCATACCATGGTAGCAACACAAGTCTGAGACGAGGAGAGAAGCCGATATGGAATTTCAAGTGATCGAACAGGAGTTATCCGTCTGCGAAACGCTGTTGGACACGTTCAGCGAACAGCCGGTGGACATGGATTTCGTCCTGCCGGACTATTGCCCCGACATCGCCGCCGTGCT
>CAJKXG010000283.1 GCA_905203795.1 uncultured Oscillospiraceae bacterium
GATACGCGCGGCAAGCCGCTCGTCCTTTTCAGGGGTGCGGATGGTGCTCTCCGGCTTGGTCAGTATGAGCACCACCTTGTCACAGCCGAGCGAAAACGCCCGCTCCACGGGAACGGGATCTCCCAGCGCGCCGTCAAAATACGGTACGCCGCGCACGGCATACGGCTTGCAGATAAACGGGATCGCCGACGACGCTTTGAACACCGCATAATCGTCCTGCGCGATGTCCCGCTTGTCAAAATACTTGACCTCGCCGGTCACAGCGTTGGCCGCCACCACGACCAGTTCCATCGCATTGTCGCGGATCGCCACGTAATCCAGCGGATCTTCCCCGTCGGCGTTGCTGAGGGTGCTGTACACGTAGTCGAGGTCGATATACGAGTGCTTGGTAAGAAAATTGCGCATACTCGCATACCGTTTCCGCTGCGAATAGTCCATGTAAAACCGATAATTGCGCCCGCGCTGCCCTGCTGCAAACGAGGCGAGGTTGGCGCTGCCGGCGGACACGCCGAGTGCGAGATCAAACCGCACGTCCTCGTCAAGACAGCGATCCAGCACGCCGCACGCATAGACGCCGCGAAAGCCGCCGCCGACGTCGATCACACCCGTTTTCATATGACCGTCTCCTTTCCGACGTGATGAAAAGAAAAAGACCGATGTCACTCGGTCTTTTTACGTAATCTGTCAAATCGAGATCTGATGAGCCATCTGGAACATATCCAGCGGAAAGGGCTTGCGCATTTGCAACGCTTCTTCGATATCGAAGTCCACGATCTCGCCGCCCTGCATCGCCACGACGCGATTGCTCTTGCCCTCCAGCAACAGTTCCACCGCCGCGTAGCCCATTCGGCTGGCCAACACGCGATCACGCAAGGTGGGCGAACCACCGCGCTGCACATGACCCAAAATGGTCGGGCGCGTCTCGATGCCGGTGCGTTCCTCGATCTCCTTCGCCATTTCCACCACATGACCCACGCCCTCGGCGACGATCACGATAAAGTGCTTCTTGCCGGTCGAAGAGGTGGCTTCGATGCGCTTGAGGATGTCCCGCTCAAAATCAAACGGCACTTCCGGCACGACGATGCTGGTCGCGCCGACGGCGATGCCGACATTCAGCGCGAGATAACCGGCATGGCGACCCATGACCTCCACCACGCTGCAACGATCGTGCGACTGGGCGGTATCGCGCAGCTTGTCGATCATTTCCATGCAGGTGTTGAGCGCCGTATCATAACCGATGGTGTATTCACAGCACGCAATGTCGTTGTCGATCGTACCGGGGATGCCGATGCAGGGCATGCCGTGACGCGTGAAATCCTGTGCGCCGCGGAACGAACCGTCGCCGCCGATGACAACCACACCGCCGATATCGAGATCACGACAGTTTTTCAGCGCTTTCTGCATACCTTCCTCGGTCGCGAACTCCTTACTGCGCGCCGTGTACAGCATCGTGCCGCCGCGATGGATGATATCCGAAACGCTGCGCAGATTCATGGGAACCATATCCCCGTTGATCAACCCATTATAGCCGCGATAGACGCCGAACACCTCGATGCCCTTGCTCAGAGCCGTGCGAACCACTGCACGAACGGCAGCGTTCATACCGGGCGCGTCACCGCCGCTGGTCAAAACCGCAATCTTTCTCACGGACATAGCGATTCTCTCCTTATCACTCACACAATCCACAGCAACATACTACTGCGGTAACATATATTATACTACACTTCCCACGCAATTGGCAACAATAGTATCCGCTAAGAAACGCCCACTTTTCCATCAAAATTTCTGACAATTTCACCACAATCTCAGCGTTCAGGGTACCAAAACGACATTTTCACTGCCGAGCAGCCGCCTTAGTTCGCCGAGCAGTACGGCGTGCGGCCACACGCCGTGACCCGCGCGCACCAGCTTGCCGCTGTCCGCAAACCGCACATACACGGGGCAGTCGCCTTC
>CAJKXG010000284.1 GCA_905203795.1 uncultured Oscillospiraceae bacterium
CTGAAATAATCAAAGGGGGAAAACCATCATGGATTGCCTGTTTTGTTCCATCGCGGCGGGGGACATCCCCTCCAAAAAGGTGTATGAGGACGACCAAATGCTGGCGTTTTACGACATCGAGCCGAAAGCGCCGGTGCATGTGCTGCTCATCCCGAAGCAGCATATCGCGGGCGCGGCGGCGGTGACGGCGGACAACGCCGCAGCGGTGGCGCACATTTTCGAGAAGATTCCGCAGATCGCCGCCGATCTCGGGTTGACCGATTTCCGTGTAATCACCAACAACGGCGCGGATGCGGGGCAGACCGTGCATCACCTGCACTTCCACCTGATGGGCGGGCGCGTGCTGGGCGAAATGGGCTGACGGTATGGTGTTTATACTCGCGGATCTCGAGTGGAACGGCGCGTACTCCAAAAAGGCGCACGGCTATTTCAACGAGATCATTGAAATCGGCGCGGTCAAGCTGGACGAGCACATGCGGCAGTTGGACACGTTCCACGCTGTCATCCGTCCCGTCGTCAGCCGCAAGCTGTCGGATATTGTCAGCGAGCTGACGAATATCACGGTGGAAGAGCTGGAGGACGGCGGCACGTTTCCCGGGGCGATGTCCGCGATGCGGCGCTGGATCGGGAAAGAGGAAGCGGCGCTGCTGACGTGGAGCAACACCGATTTGACGGTGCTGACCGAAAATTGCCGTTACTTCCTGCAAAACGAGCGCCCGCCGTTCATGCGGTGGTACGCGGATGCGCAGGCGTATTGCCAGACGCGGCTGGACACACCGAAAGGGCAGCAGATCGGGCTGAGCCGCGCGTGTGAGCAGCTCGGCATCAGCGCCGAAAACATGGCGCTGCACCGCGCACTGGACGACAGCCTGCTGACGGCGGAGGTGCTGCGGCAGCTGTACGACGCGGCGCCATTTCGCCCGTTTTTGCAGCGCGCGGACGACACCTTTTACGAGCGGCTGCACTTTAAAAGCTACATCATCAACGACTTGGCGGACGAACGCGTGCCGCGCGAATCGTTGCGTTTCACCTGCGAGACCTGCGGCAAGCCGCTGAAGCCCATGGAGGATTGGCGGTTTCGCAATCGGGCGTTTTGCGCGCCGCTGTATTGCCGCCGCTGCGACAAACGGTACACGGCACGGGTGCAGGTCAAGGTGAAATATGAAGGACCGGAGATCAAGCGCCGGTTGGCAGAGCAGCTTCCTGCCGAGGAAACGGGCGAATCTGTCCTCGACAGTGAACAAAAAATATCCACATAAAGGAGACGACAACATGGCAAAGAAAAGCAAGATCCTGGGCGAGTTCAAAACGTTTATCCTGCGCGGCAACGTGATCGATCTGGCCGTCGGCGTGATCGTCGGCGGTGCGTTCCAAAAGATCGTCACGTCGGTGGTCAACGACCTGATCATGCCGTTCATCGGTCTGCTGACCGGCGGCATCAACTTCACCGATCAGTTCGTGGTGCTGAAATACCCCGAGGGTGCGGAGGAAGTCAAGTATGCGTCGCTGCAGGCGGCGACCGAGGCGGGCGCGACCACGTTCAACTACGGTGCGTTCATCACCGCCGTCATTGATTTCCTGATCATGGCGTTTATCATCTTCATGCTGGTCAAGGGCATCAATCGACTGACTGCCGGCTTCCACAAGAAGGCGGAGGAAGCGCCTGCCGCGCCGACCACGAAGGTCTGCCCGTTCTGCCGCAGCGAGATCGCCATCGAAGCGACCCGCTGCCCGCACTGCACCTCCGAGCTGGAAGTGGAGGAAGCAGAGGAAACGGCGGAATGAGCGTCACACTGCAAAACGATCGGCTCCGCGCCACCGTATCCGAACGGGGCGCGGAGCTGCGCTCCTTGGAGGCGGACGGGATTGCCTATCTGTGGGACGGCGACCCCGCCCACTGGGGCTATTGTTCGCCGACGCTGTTTCCCATTGTCG
>CAJKXG010000285.1 GCA_905203795.1 uncultured Oscillospiraceae bacterium
CGGCGAACCCCGCCGCCAGCAGTCCGGCGGCACCGCCGCCGACCACGATCACGTTCAATTCGGCAGCCTCCCCTTATCCGTCGCTCTCGCGGAACGGCTGATAAACCTGATATTTCTGCCACAATTCTTCCAGCTCGTTCAGCGTCGGGCGGTTGTCCTCCATCCGCTGCAACGACACCGCCACGATCAGCGCATTGATAATGCTGAGAGGTGCGACCAGCGAATCCACGATGGTCGCCATGTCGCTGTGTGCCAGCAGCAGATATGACGCAAATTCCGCGATCGGCGACAACGGGCTGTCGGTGATCGCGATCACCTGCGCCTTGCGGGAATGGGCAAAATGCACCGCCTTGACCGCCTTGGCGGAATACCGCGGAAAACTCAGCGCGATCATCGCGTCCTGTTCGCTGATGTGGATCATTTCCTCGAGGATCTCTGTCTCGCTGGACGTATAGATCAACTGCGCCTCCGGCAGCAGGAACTTCAAATAATAGTGCAGAAAATTTGCCAGTGCACGGCAGCTTCCCGCACCGAAGATGTACACCCTCCGTGCACCCACCACCGCGTCCACCGCCTGACGGAACGTGTCCGCAGGCAGTTCCTCCAGCGTCTGGCGAATGTTGGCGATATCGCAGGTCATGATGCTGTTTGCCACTTCGTCGTCCGCCATGCGCGAACGGGTGACTTCCACCCGCTGCAACGCGGTCAAACGACTGCGGATCATCTCCTGCATAGCCTTTTGCAATTGCGGATACCCTTCATATCCAAGCTCCGCCGCAAACCGTACGACCGTCGACTCGCTGACGCCGACCGTTTCACCCAGCCGATAAGCCGTCATAAATGCCGCCTCGTCGTAGTGCTCCAAAATATACTGCGCGATCCGCCGCTGTCCCTTGGAATACTGCGGCATTTGCGCTTTAATATGCGCGATCAGGTTGATCCCCATGAGCGCGTCCCCTCCTGTTCAGCATACCCTCTGTCCGCTTGTGGTCATGCCAATGGTCATATGTGAAAGTATACGCTTTTTTTCGCAAAAATGCAAGTCAAAATCCAAATCCTGCAAAAATTCATCGGGACAGCGAAAAAAGAAAGGACACATCACCCGTTGTGCCCTTCCTGCGCGATCTTTTCAAATTCACTCTCCAGCATGGAATAATACCGTCTGCCGATATACGCGCCGTCCGCGAAAAAGAAGTCGCGCAATGTCCCCTCGTATCGAAACCCGCATTTTTCGATCACCCGCTTGGAAGGCAGATTCCCCTCTTTGTGCGAGATTTGTATTTTGTGCAGTCCGATACGCGTAAACCCATAGTCTATCACCGCTTTGGTTGCCTCGGTCGCCAACCCCCTGCATTGAAAGTCCGCGCCTATACAATACTCCAGTTCGGCGAAATGATTGCGGCTGTCCACCAAAAAATACGCGATCTGCCCGATGCAGGCGGCGTTTTCCTTGAAAATGATCGCCCAGCGATAGACGTCTTTCCGTTCGTACGACCCGATATACGCGTCCAAAAGCCCTTTGACGGCTTCTTTGGTCGTATACACGGGCTCCGCATACAGCGATTGGATGTGCTCATCCGCCACCCAATATTGCAGCATAGCGTCATCGTCCGTGTAACGAAACGGACGCAGCAGCAGACGTTCGGTTTCGATGACTTGTGTTCCCACATGATGCAGCATGGTGCTTTCTTCCTCCCCGCTTCACTCGCCGAACGCATCCTCCGGACGGTCGAACTGCGTCACGTCGTACACGCCGGACGAGAGATGACCCGCGTGTTTAAGCGCTTGTCCCGTGCCGCGCGCGACACAATCCTCCGCGTCCTCCGCCACCTCGCAGTGAACGCCCGTCAATTGCGTCAACCGCTCCGGCAGCCCGTACAACCGCGCACCGCCGCCCGTCAACATCAATCCC
>CAJKXG010000286.1 GCA_905203795.1 uncultured Oscillospiraceae bacterium
TCCTTGTTGTAATACGTCTTGACGATGGTTTCCGCGTCGTAGCGATACACCGCGCCGTTGGCGCCTTTGGCAATAAACTCGCAGCCCTCCACGCTGATGCGGCGATATGCCTTTTCAATGGTGACCATATCGGTAAACCCTGTCATATCGAAGATCTCATAGACAGCGGGAGAGACATTGATGATCGCCAATGTCGGCTCTTCCTTGCGCAGTTTCAGAACGACACGAAGTCCGGCGCTGGAGACATATTCCAAATTGTCGGCGTCGATGACGGTGTGTTTCCCTGCATTTTCGTTCTTGATGCGGAAAATTTCCTCCTCCACGGCAGGGGCGTTGGACGCATCCACTCTGCCGGATACGGCGATGTACAACATGTCCTTGTCGGTTCGGTAGGTGATTTGTTCCATGATGTCAGATTCCTTTCTTAAATAGGCGTTCGGTCAGTGTTTTATATTCCTGCCATGCCGGATAGTCTTTCAGCTGTTCGGTCAGATCCGCAATCGCGGTGTAGTACCAGCCTTGTTCGGCGGGGTCCTGTTGATGGAATTTTTGCCACACCGCGTCGCCGTCCCGCTTCCATTCGCGGTAGATCGCGCGCAGATTGGCGAGCTTATCGCCGAGCCACACCATCAGCACGGCTGTATCCTCGGTCTCTTCCAGCACCTTCAGGGACTCTTCTTTGCGCATGCGCCAGGTGGACGCAGGCGGCAAATGGGGTTTTTTGTTTTCGGTTTCGCTGCGGACAAGCGCCGCTACGCGATGACCGAACCGTTCTTCGATTTCCCGAAGAGGAATATCGGCGTCCTCCACCGTGTCGTGCAGAACAGCGGCAGCTATACTGTGCTGATCGTCGGTCATGGTGCCGACGATCACAGCGGCCTCCAACGGATGCAGAATATAGGGGCTGTCGCCGCTCTTTCGGCGCATACCGTCATGGGCGGTGACGGCAAACTGTATGGCGTCGCTGATCAGTTCCATCATTCGATCACCAGAATATCGGCAAAGCCGGTCATTTCCAGGACTTCCATCACCGCTTCGCAAACATGCGTCAGTTTCATAGAGCCTCGTGTATTCATTTTCTTTTGTGCGCCGAGCAGCACGCGAAGTCCGGCGCTGGAAATGTAGGCCAGATTTTCCAGATCGAGCACCAGCTCTGCGGCGGTCTCACACTCCTCGTTTATGGTTTTTTCAAGCGCGGGAGCCGTCGTGGTATCCAGTCTGCCTTCCACCTTCAACGTGACGGTTTGTTGGTTTCTTTCGATATTCACAGTCATTGCGGCAATCTCCCTTCAAACTTTTTCGTCATGGTTAAGATGTTTTCGCCGTTCTCATAGGCATAAGAAATCGTGTCCATCGTTTTCTTGGTGATAAAAATGCCCAGTCCGCCGATCTCCCGTTCTTCTGCCGAAAGCGTAATATCCGGATCGGGCTTTTTCAGCGGATCAAAGGGGATACCCTTGTCGGAGATACGGAGGGTAACGGTATCGGCGGCTTCGGACAGGGAAACGGCGAGCTTCACATCGCCTTTCCCATCGCCGTAGGCATAATGCGCGATATTGACAAATACCTCTTCGATCGCCACGCACAGTGCCGTCGTCGTTTTCATCGGGCAACCCATGCTCTCCAGGGTTTCTTCCGCAAATCCGAGTACCTCGCCAAGGGCGCTTTCTTCCGCCGGAAATACTCGTTCGCATCCGCCGTCTGCCGCGCCTTGTTTGTAATCGAGCATCAGCATGGTGATGTCGTCAAATTGCGGCGCTTCGCCCACAAATGCATCAATGTCCGCCTTCAGTGCCGCCAGCAGCTTGGGGGCTTCGACCGAACGGTGTTGGTTCATAAAGGCGATCAGCCGCTCTTCGCCGTACAGCGTTTCTTCCACATTGGTCGCCTCGGGGACGCCGTCC
>CAJKXG010000287.1 GCA_905203795.1 uncultured Oscillospiraceae bacterium
AGTTTTTCGCGGTCGATACCGTCCGGATCATAGATGTAACCGTCAGAGTCGGACCCGCCGTCTGCGGCACGAACACCACCATGCCGCGCTCGTCATCCGACGCGCGATACCGCCCCACGCCGCTCCCCTCGGCGGACATGCCGGTGATCGTCAACTCAATCTGTTGATTCTTCACAAGTGCCATCGCGTGTTCCCCCTCACTTCAGATACGCGTCCATCTCCGCCTGCGTCAAGCCGAAATACCGCGGCAGATATCCGCTCGTCGCCGTGCAGGTCGTAATCAGATGCCGCATAGTCTGCTCATTTTTGCCCGCGATCATGGTGCGCAGCGACGCGCAGGAGGACTTCCATGACGTCATACTGCTCGGCGCGCCCCATTTGGCGATGTGATACGGCATTTCCGGCTCCAGTTCCGCCACCATGTCGTCGTAAATTTGCAGCATGCGCTCGGTCGCAAACGTGGTGCGCAGCAGCTTCACATAGGTGCTGATAAACTTGTCGCGAAACTCGTCGTTGCGCATCAAGCCGCACATCAGCGTCGTGCTGAACATCTTGCCCACACCGTGCCCCGCCGGATTCACGATCTCCTCGATCATATTCCACGAATACGTGCTGCCCGTCAGTGCCCAATCCATATCGAACAGCACCCACCGCCATTTGGCGTCGTCGGTGCGCTCACGATAAAATTTGATATTGCCCGTATCTGTATTGTTGAAAAAGCTCTCGACGATCCAGTAGTTGATCAGTTCCTGCACATCGACCTGCCGTTCCACCTCGCGGTAATACGCGTCCACGGACAGATCGTGCGACGACACATAGTCCAGCAGCGCCCGATACGCCTGCGTGTCGCCGGACATGACCATACTGTTGCCCTTGATCATATCCAGCGCCGTTTCATCCGCGCCGGTGCGGTTGGACACATACGACTCGCAGATTTTATCGCGCAGGTCGTAGATGCCGTTGTATGCGCCGTTGATGTACACCACCACCGGTCGGTAATCCATGAAATCCAAGTCCATCTGCCCTTTCACCACCATCGCGATGAACGCGTCGCGCAGATGCGCCTTGTTGATATCCTGACCCGAATTACGCAGTACCAGTTCGGAAAACACATTGGTCGCGCCGTCCTCAAAAAACGGATAGGCGATCTCACCCACGCCGTATTTATCCCGCAGATTGATGGACAGGCTTTTTTGCTTTTCCGCGCGGCTATACTGTCCAAACACCTTCACGCCTGCGTTGAACGACAACTGCGCCTGTCCGTTTTCATCCACGTAATCCACATGCACGGGGCGCTCCCAATCCTTCCAGTAGTTCGCGCCGGTGTGCGGAAAAGTGTCGTTATAGCCCGGTCCGTCCGCCAAAATGCCCCGTTCATAGCTATACAAATCGTCCGGATCGGCGGCCAGAAACACCACCGGCATCGTATGCCGCCGCCCGACAATATAACTGCCGGAGCAATCGTCCGACGGCAATCGTCCGTCCATGAACGCCCGCGCGCGGATCGTCACGGTTTCGTTGACCGCAATGGGCGCGGTGTATACCGTCGACTGCGCCGTGGGGGTGCTGCCGTCGGTGGTGTAGCGAATGGTCGCGCCGGGACAGGCGATGCTCACCGCCGTGCCCGCGTCCACATACCCGCTCTCGACGGAGAATATCGGCGTCGGCGCGGGTGCGCCCAATCCGACGGTGGGATTGACGGCGGCGGGCATGGTCCGATCGAAATAATACATCGACGCGTCGGTCATGGAAATACGTCCGCAGGACTGCCGATCATCCAGCCGCCCGCTGCGCAGACTGTCCACCGCCACGCCTTGCTCGTCAAAGATATACAGCGTTTCGCCGTAGCGGTTCAGCCCCATCGTGCTGTAAACGACGCCGTTCGCATCGGTTTTCTCTGCGT
>CAJKXG010000288.1 GCA_905203795.1 uncultured Oscillospiraceae bacterium
CTGCCCACCACCAGCTCATAGGAGGTGGTGTACATCGAAAACGTCGGGGTGAGTGTCTGCCCCGATACCGACAGCGCGGTGAGCCAGTTGTTGTTGTCGCCGGAGGAGGTGGGCTTGACCGCCGCCTGTTCCGGCATGTTGTCATACACGGGAATGCAGAATTCCATCGCCGAAGCCAGCACCTCGTCGGTGTACGCCTTTTTCATGATAGACGCTTCGGAGGTGGGGGCTAAGATGTTGGTCATGTACTGGTGGCTGAAATAGCCGTTGCCGCCGTCCACCATGTCGAATTTTTGCAGATACAGCGTGTTTTGCCCGCGATTGATGTAGCCGGCGCCGAGAAAAGCCGCGCCCCCGAGCAGCGATTTGTACGGGCTTGTCCACGGCAGGTAATAGGTCGGGTTGGTGCCGGCGGCGTATTTCGCGCCGTTTTGCAGCGCCGTCGCGTTGGAGGTGGCATAGGCGTTGATATTGAAGAAGTTGTAGTAGCCCTCGTATCCGGCGACCGTGCCGTGCCCCAGCGGCGAACCCTTTGACCCCTGCTCCTGTCGGGCGCGGGACGCCAGATGATACGGGCTGACGCTGGACAGCTTGCCGACCTCCATAAACGTGTCGGCGTATGTATACGTTTTGCCGTCGTCGGGATTTTGGTAAGAGCCGGACATGAACGACCCGTTCAGAATGTTTTGCACGCCCGCGATGGTTTGGTGCTCGGAATAGGCGAGATTCTCAAACTGGAAGATCGCCGTGTCGTTCAGCGCGTTGCGCGGGTCGAGATAATAGGCGATGATCTCGCGGGACGCGGCGACCCAGTTGCTGCCGTCCAGCCCGTACCACACGCCGGCGGCGGGGTCGTACGCGCCCTTTTCGCAGGATTTCCACGAAGCGAGGCTGGACGCGGGGACGAGACTGGTACCGACCTTGCATTCCGCCGCCAGCGCCTCCGCCCAGTCGATGCCCACATGCTGCGCCGTGAACACCCACGACGGATACTGCGCGTGCAGCGCGCGCAGAGCGGGCTTGTAGCTTTCGGGGAATTTTTCGTCGGTGAGATGCTGTTCAAACGCCGCGTCCGTCTGCTCGGCCGCCGCGTGGGACGCCGCCATCGGCAGCAGCAGGATCACGCACAGCCAGATCGCCGCCCATCGCTTGGATATACCGCCCGCCTCCTTTCGCGCAAATGATACTTCCATTATAAAACATCTCTCCCAAAAGTCAATCGCTTCTCGACAGGATAATCGTGGGAATCCTGCCGAAAACTGTCTCTACTATTCACGTTCATGTAACAATTTCCCGGGCAAACCGTGCTACAATAAACCGTGTATATACAGAAAAAGGAGCGATGCCGCATGAGCGTCGAACATACCCCGTTTATCCGCTTCGACAGCGTGTGCAAATATTACCAAATGGGCGACCATCGGATCGCCGCCGCCCATATTTCGTTTGAGATCGAAAAGGGCGAATTTGTCGTCATCGTCGGTCCCAGCGGCGCGGGCAAGACCACCGTGTTGAACATGCTGGGCGGTATGGACACCTGCGACGAGGGGCGTATCGTGCTGGACGGCGAGGAGATCACCCGCTATAACCGCCGGCAATTGACCGAATACCGCCGCTACGACGTGGGCTTCGTGTTTCAGTTTTACAATCTTGTGCAAAACCTGACCGCGCTCGAAAACGTCGAGCTGGCGTCGGAAATTTGCCGCGAACCGCTGGACGCCGCCGAAACGCTGCGTCAGGTGGGGCTGGCGGAGCGGATGCGCAATTTCCCCGCGCAGATGTCGGGCGGCGAACAGCAGCGGGTCGCCATCGCGCGCGCCATCGCCAAAAATCCCAAGCTGCTGCTGTGCGACGAGCCGACCGGCGCGCTGGATTACAACACCGGCAAGAC
>CAJKXG010000289.1 GCA_905203795.1 uncultured Oscillospiraceae bacterium
TTTTCATCAATGCCGAACGTCTCGACGAACCACGCGCTGTAACTGATGACATTGCGGTGGCAAATGATCGCGCCTTTGGGCGTCCCCGTCGAGCCGGAAGTGAACAGCGCGTACAGCGGATCAGTGTCCACCATGCGGGCACGGACAGCGGCAAGCGCCTCCTCCCGCACATCGGCGCACACCGCCTGCGAATACGCGATCACCTCGCCCGCAACATGCAGCGCCTCCGCTTTGTCGCGGCAGCGGTCGTCCACGAGCAGCAACACCGACAAAATCCGCTGCATACGGTCGGCGGGCATCTCCGCATCCAGCACAGCGTAAAAATTGCCGCTGTACACCACGCCCATCATGCCGACAAGGTTGTCCACCGAGCGGGGAAACAACACCGCCACCGGCGCATTGCGTGTGCCGAGGGCGGTGAGGGCAGAGCCGACGCGGCGGGCTCGATCGTAAAATTCTTCATAGGTCAGGCTGGTCTGCTCATCCGCAAAAACCACCTGCTGCGGATGCAGCCGCACAGACCGCTCCAACAGCTCCAACGCATTCTTCATTTTGCAAAGATCCTTTTATGTAAATATTACTTAGAAATACGAAAGTATATTTTAAGTATAGCACGCCCGCCTATAGCTGTCAACAACTTTTCAAATGGCAACAAATTTTCCACAAATGTGGTCTTCTGCGTTTGATACGGCAGAATCGACTTCCTTGTCCCGCATGCCTTTTACATCATTTTTTGACCATTTCCCACATGCCTTTTGACCATTTTTTATTCTCTGAAAAATTATTTTGCCCATCTGCCCGTTTTCACTTGCAAATCGGAAAAGGATATGCTACACTGAACCCGACAATCAATCCCAAAAGGAGGATTCTCCCATGAAAGTGAGCAACATCACCCTCGTCCCCCACGGCATTGCGGTCGAGACGGATGAGGGAACCAAGCTGCGCCTGGAAGCGTGGCGGCAGAACATTATCCGCTTATCCTATACAAAAACGGACTTTGCAGCACCCTCCACCGCCATTGTCAACACCGCGGCGGAGGACATCCCCTATACGCTGGACGACGGCGACACCTTCCTCACCTTCTCCGCCGGACAAGCCGCGGTGGAGATCAAGAAAACCACCTTTGCCATTCGTCTGATGCGCGACGGCAAGGAGCAGGCGCGCCTGTCCCGCTGGGGCATGCAGCTCAAGGACACCACCATCACCGTCCCGCATTATGTGTCCGACCGCGACACGGAAGATAAACTGAAGCTCGCCGCCACCGACGAGCTGCCCGGCTACAAATTCTATCTGTCGTTTGACTTCGCGCGCGAGGAGCAGATCTACGGGCTGGGGCAGTACGGGCTGGGCACGCTCAACCGCCGCGAAGCCCCTCTCTATCTGCACCAAACCAACAACTACGCCCCCGTGCCGTTTTTCGTATCGTCGAAGGGCTACGGCATTTTGGTGGACACCGGCGCGTTCGCGACCTTCACGCGCGACACCTTCGGCACGACCTTCTACACCGATTCGGTGGACATGGGCGATTTCTATTATATTGCGAGCGATCGCGCGGACGACGCCGTGCGCGGCTACCGCGCGCTGACCGGCGCCGTGCCGATGATGCCGAAATGGCTGTTCGGTTTCACACAAAGCCGCGAGCGCTATTCCACGCAGGAGGAAGTGCTGCACGTGCTGAGCGAATATCGCCGCCGCCGCATTCCGCTCGATCTGATCGTGCAGGACTGGAATTATTGGCCGGAGCACACGTGGAGCGACAAATCCTTCGACGCGTCCCGCTATCCCGACCCGAAGGCGCTGTGCGACGGCGTGCACGATCAGCACGCGCACATCATGATCTCGGTGTGGCCGAACACCCGCGGCGGCGATTGCTTCCGGGAACT
>CAJKXG010000290.1 GCA_905203795.1 uncultured Oscillospiraceae bacterium
ACAAACAGCACCCGCTCTCCTGCGTCGCGGCACGCCGCGAGCAAACGCGGCAGCACCGCCGCATCCGACACCGTGATATACAGCGCCGCCGGACCGCCGATGCGAAAACTGGTGTGCGCCGCCATCGGTTCTTCCCGCCGCACCTCGCAGCCGAGCTGCAACGCCAGCGCCGCCGTCTCCTGTGCCATCTCGCCGCCCCTTTCTGCGTATATATACTATATTTATCCGAGCGCTGCCGCTCCGATAATGCCTGCATTGTTCCCGAGCTGTGCCACGCACAGACGGGTCTGCTTTTCGCAGTATTTGCTGTAACGCTCCTGCTCGATCTGCTCGCGCAGCGGTGCCAGCAGGGTTTCGCCCTCGTTGCAGATGCCGCCGCCGATGCACAAAATTTCCGGCTGGAAGATGTTGATGACATTGACCAACCCGCATGCAATGTAGCGGATATACGTGTCCACCACCTGCTTGCCGACGGGATCGCCCGCGCGCATCGCGTCGAACGCCGTGCGACCGCTGACGCGTTTCGCGTCCTCCGACAGCTTCCACATCAGGCTTTCGGGATGATTCGCCATCGCGCGGCGGGTCTGATGGATCAGTGCCGTCGCAGACGCATACGCTTCCCAGCAACCGTTGCGCCCGCAGGTGCAGCTTTCGCCGTCCACCATGATCACCGTGTGTCCGATCTCCGCGCCCGCGAAGTTGGAACCGTTATATACTTTGCCGTCCAAAATCACACCGCTGCCGACACCCGTCCCCAGCGTAATGCACACGCAGGAGGACGCGCCCTTCGCCGCGCCCGCAACCGCTTCGCCGAGCGCCGCCGCGTTCGCGTCGTTATCTACAAACACCGGCTTGTTATCCAGCAGTTTGCTCATCATACTCCGCAGCGGCACGTGGTCGAACCGCAGATTGTTGGAATACTCCACAATGCCGGTGTCGCCGTTGCAGGTGCCCGGGCAGCCGATGCCCACCGACGCGATATCGTCCATCGTCAGACCGGCGTTTGCAACCGCCTCCCGCGCGGTCTTGGCCATATCCGCCACGATCTCCTCCGACGGACGCGGCAGCGCCGTTTTGCACTTGGCGGTCGCCACAATCTCATACGCATCATTTACCACACCGACGGCGATATTCGTGCCGCCCAAATCAATTCCCAAACGAAACATGTCGAATCCTTCCTCTCTTCATTCTGTAATCTATTATCAGTATATAGACAAGCGTTAATATTTATTCCACTCCCACTGCGTGTTGGGCGTGATCTTGCTTTCGTCCGCCATGCCGAGATTATACATCAGCTCCTGCGCCGCGTTATACCCCATTTTCTTCTGGCGGTTGTTCATCGCGGCAACCTCGATGATGATGGCGAGGTTGCGTCCGGGCTTGACGGGGATGGTGGTCTGCGGCACGGAAATGCCGAGAATCTCCATGTAATTGCTGTCCAGCCCCATGCGGTCGTAGACCTTTTCGTTGTCCCACTGTTCAAGCTGGATCACCATATCGATCTTCTCGGTGATCTTGACCGCGCCCATACCGAAGATACGGCGGGCATTGACGATACCGATGCCGCGCAGTTCGATAAAGTGACGGATATTTTCCGGCGCAGAGCCAACCAGCGTTTTGGAGGACACGCGGCGGATCTCCACCGCGTCGTCCGCGATCAGCCGATGTCCGCGCTTGACAAGCTCGATCGCCGTTTCGCTTTTGCCGACGCCGCTGTCGCCTGTCAGGAAAATGCCTTCGCCGTAGACCTCCACCAGCACGCCGTGGCGGGTGATGCGCGGTGCAAGCTGCACCGACAGATACGCGATCAGCGACGCCATGAAGCTGGAGGTGATCTCCTTGGAGCGCAGCAGCGGCACTTC
>CAJKXG010000291.1 GCA_905203795.1 uncultured Oscillospiraceae bacterium
GAAACGGCGCACCCCGTGGTTTGTTATATGCGGCGTCCGCGGTGCGGATCGCTTGTTTATGCGTCGTGCGTCGTCACCAAACACAGCCAGCCGCCGTGTTCGTGCCGTTCGATCACCGTAAATCCGCAGGCGGCAAGTGCCTGCTGCACCTCCGCTTCACGCGCGTCGATGATACCGGAGACGATGTACACACCGCCCGCCCGCAAAAACGGCGGAATGGCGGGCGACAGGCGGATGATCGCGTCGGCGACGATGTTCGCCGCCACCACGTCATATTGCCCCGTGATCTGTTCGGTAAGGTCGCCCTCTTTCACGATGAAGCGCGGCGAGGTCATGCCGTTGAGCGCGCCGCTTTCGGCGGCGGTTTTGACCGCCAGCGGGTCAATATCCACGCCCACCGCCTGTTTTGCGCCAAGCAACAGTGCCGCAATGGACAAAATGCCGCTGCCGCAGCCCACATCCAACAGGGTGCTGTCCGGCATCACGTACCGTTCCAGCGCTTCCAGCACCAGTCGTGTGGTGTCGTGCCCGCCCGTGCCGAACGCCATGCCCGGGTCGATGGACAGCACCGCGCGCCCGTTCGTCTCGCCGAGCGGCTCCCATGTCGGCTGAATGAGCAACCGCTTCCCGACCGGCAACGGCTTGAAATATGCCTTCCAGTTGTTTGCCCAATCCTGCTCGTTGATCGTGCCGGTGGTCAACTCGTTTGCGATATTTTCCGCCGCATACCGCTCCCGCAAAAACGCCACCGCTTCAGCGGGGGATTCTTCGGGGCTGATGTACAGGTGCAAAATCGCGTGGGTGCGATCCTTGGCGAGCAGATCCTCGTCGATCAGATCGATGTGCGCGATCTCCCGCGCGCCCTGCTCGAGATCGCTGTAATCCTCGATGTATAAGCCATAGGGCACGACCATGTTGGCAATGGCGGCAGCGCGGTCCGCGTCTGCCGTCGCCACTGTGATGCAAAGTTCTGTCCAGTCAGCGCTCATGCCGTCACCCTCCCAAATACGCGTCCAGACGGCTGTTGTCCAGCGCGTCCCATGTGTGCATAAACGGCGCGATGGCGGCGGCGATGCACCGACAGCCGCCCGCGCGGTTGCTTTCGATGTTGAGCGGCATCACGGGATCGTGTACGCTCAGCCGCAGCAGCAGCCAGCCGTCGCCGTCCGCCGCCCCGAACGATACCCGCACGCCCTCGCAGCTATCATCCGCGACTGTCCAGCCGTTTTGCCGCGCCAATTGTTCCAGCGCGTCCAGCACACGGTTACCATATGTGCGGAAATCCGCCGTTTGGATGGCGAACCGCAGTTCCACGCCTTCCGCCGGCTCGGCGAGATCGGCGATGAGATCGTCCAGCGACCGCCCTTCCCGCCGCAACTTCGCCGCTTTGATGATCAGGCGGGTGACGAGGTACGCGCCGTCGTCGAGGAAATAGTTTTCGCGCAGGGCGGCGTGACCGGACGTTTCGATCGCCAGCGGGGCGGGCGTGCCCGCTTCACACAGGCGAATGGCTTCGTTGATGACGTTTTTATAGCCGCGCTTGAATCGGCGGTGATGCCCGCCCAGCGTCTGTTCGATGAACATCTTCAGCCCGTCGGAGGTGACGGAATCGGTCACGATCGTGCCGCCCGGGCAATCCTCCAGCGCGATGGCGGCGGCGAGCGCCACCAAACGGTTGCGGTTGATCTCGCGTCCCGCCGCGTCCACACAGCCCGCACGATCCACATCGGTGTCAAAAATCACACCGAGATCGGCTTTGGCAGCCACAGTGGCAGCACAAACCGAAGCCATCGCCTCTTCGTTTTCCGGGTTGGGAATATGGTTGGGAAAACGACCGTCCGG
>CAJKXG010000292.1 GCA_905203795.1 uncultured Oscillospiraceae bacterium
TGTGTCCGATCGGCGTTGCCGCCGACGGCACGACGCGGCTGGCGGAAACCCGCGAACCCATGACGGCACAAGCGTTTGCGGCTATGACAGCAGAACGGCTGCACACGGCGGTACGCGTGTCCGCTGCCGACCGACCGATACGGCGCGTCGCTATCTGCACCGGCGCGGGCGGCGACCTGACACTGGAAGCCGCCGCACAGGATGCCGCTGTGGATACGATCCTGACCGGCGAACTCAAGCATCATGAGTGGCTGGAAGCCGCCGCACGCGGATTGACGGCGCTGGAAGCGGGGCATTACGCCACCGAAGTGCCGGTCATATACACGCTGTACAAGTGGCTGACCGACGCATTTCCGAAGGTGACATTCCGCACCTTCGAGCAACCGCCATATCGCACGATTGACAAATAGAAACATAAAGGAGGGACACGCCCATGGCACTGGACGGCGCTTTTCTGTCCTGTCTGCGGCGGGAACTGATCGACCGCCTACCGCAGGCGCGCATTGACAAAATTCACCAGCCTTCCAAAGAAGAGCTGGTGATCGCGCTGCGTCACCGCAGCGGCACCGAAAAACTGTATCTATCCGCGCGCGCCAATTCGCCGCGTGTGCATTTCACCGCAGTCTTGCCGGAAAATCCCGCGTCACCGCCCATGTTTTGCATGTTGCTGCGCAAACGGCTGACGGGGGCGCGGCTGGTGGACATCCGCCAAATCGGGCTGGAACGCGCGCTGTATCTGGATTTTGACGGTGTCAACGAGCTGGGCGACGTTGTGCGGCTGACGCTGGCGGTGGAGATCATGGGGCGGCACAGCAATATCATCCTCATTGACGAAAACAACAAGGTGATTGACGCCATCAAACGCGTCGATCCCGACATGTCCTCGGTGCGACCAGTGCTGCCCGGGCTGCCCTATTCCCCACCGCCGCGCACGGCAGACAAATGGGATCTGTCCGAATGCGAACCGTCGCTGTTGACCGAAGCAGTGACACACGGGCGACCGCTGCCGCTTGCCAAAGCGCTGTTGGAGGCGGTACACGGACTGTCGCCGGTGGTGTGCCGCGAGATCGCGCATCTCACCTTGCGCGGCGGCGACAAACTCAGCAGTGAACTGACCGACGACGACCGCGACCGTCTGACCTTTTATCTGAAACGCGTCAAGACGATGATCGCCACCGGCGAAAATCGCCTCCCCTATCTGCTGACCAAGCCGGACGGTACGCCGCTGGAATTCAGCTTTATGCGCATCACCCAATACGGATTGTCCGCGCTCGGACGCGAATCGGAGGGGTATTCCGCACTGCTGGATGAATTTTACGCCCGCAAGGATGCCGCCGAACGCATGAAACAGCGCGCGCAGGACATTTTGCGCGTGCTCACCAACGCGACCGATCGTCTGTCCCGCAAGCTGGCACATCAGCGCGAAGAACTGGCGCGTTCCGAAAACCGCGATGAACAGCGCATTTGGGGCGACCTGATCAACGCCAATCTGCACATGATCCCGCGCGGTGCGTCCTCGGCGGCGCTGGTCAATTATTATGACGAAGCCTGCGCCACCGTGCAAGTGCCCCTCGATCCGTCGTTATCCGCCGCCGCCAATGCGCAACGCTATTATAAGCTGTATCGCAAGGCGCAAACGGCGGAGCGCATATTAACCGAACAGATCGCAGCAGGAGAAACGGAGCTTACGTATCTCGACAGCGTGTTTGATGCGTTATCCCGTGCGCAAAGCGGACGGGAACTGGAAGAACTGCGGCAGGAACTGGCGGCAGGCGGTTATCTGCGCTTACAGCGCAGCCGCCAAAAGCCGCCACCGCCGCAAAAGG
>CAJKXG010000293.1 GCA_905203795.1 uncultured Oscillospiraceae bacterium
TATCTGCTCAAAGCGCTGTGCCGCTATCTCAGCATGTACTACAACCATGTGGCGGCGTGGAATTTTGTGGGCGATCTGATCACGGCGACCTATACCAAAATGCAGTCGCTGTCCATGGGCTATTTCAGCGATAAGCAGACAGGACAATTGATGAGCCGTGTGATCAATGACACGCGGCTGATGGAAGTGCTGATCGCGCACGCGCTGCCCGATCTGCTCAGCAGTCTGCTGGTGATCGTCACCGTGGCGGTCATGATCTTCCTGATCAACCCGACGCTGGCGGCGGTCACGCTGATCCCCGTGCCGTTTGTGTTGGCGATCAGCACGATATTTTCCAAAAAAATTGCGCCGATGTTCCGACGCAACCAAGAAATCCTCGGCGATCTGAGCGGCACGCTGCAAGACAACCTGTCCGGCATGAAGGAAATTCAGGCGTTTTGCAAGGAACACGCCGAGCATCGGCACATCGGCAGCTTTTCGCAGTTTTACGCGAAGGCGAACATCCGCGCCAACCGCGCCAACGCGCTGTATCAGCCGGCGGTGGAGCTGCTCACCTCGCTCGGGACCGTCATCGTGGTGGGGTTCGGCGGCGTGCTGGTCATGCACGACCGCATGCCCGCATCGGATATTGTCGGTTTCTTCATGTATCTCAGCCTGTTTTATCAGCCGCTGCTCACACTGGCGCGGCTGGTGGAGGATGTGCAGAACGCGGTCGCGGGCGGCGGACGCGTGCTGGAGGTACTGGACACGCTCAGCGATGTGACCGACGCGCCGAACGCCGCTGAGCTGCCGCCGATCCGCGGCGAACTGGCGTTTTCGCATGTCACCTTCCGCTATCAGGAGGACAGCGACGCGGTGCTGAACGATGTGTCGTTCACCGTAAAACCCGGCGAGATGGTCGCGCTGGTCGGCGCGACAGGCGTGGGCAAAACCACTGTCGTGTCGCTGGTGGAGCGGTTCTACGACCCGAATGCCGGGCAGATTTTATTGGACGGCACGGATATCCGCACGGTCACGCTGGCATCGCTGCGCGCCAATCTGTCGATGGTGCTGCAAGATGTGTTTTTGTTCAACGGCACGGTGGCGGACAACATCGCCTACGGCGTGGATAACGCGTCGCGTGAACAGATCGAAGCGGCGGCGCGCACCGCCTGCGCGGACAGCTTTATTCAGCAACTGCCGGACGGATACGACACGGCGATCGGCGAACGCGGTGTGCGGCTTTCCGGCGGGCAAAAACAGCGCATCGCCATTGCGCGCGCGGTGCTGCGGAACACGCCGGTGCTGATTCTGGACGAAGCCACGTCGGCGGTGGACACCGAGACGGAAACGGAGATTCAAAAGGCGATCGACGCGCTGGCGGGGCAGCACACGATGCTGGTCATCGCGCACCGCCTGTCCACGGTGCGCAAAGCGGACACCATTCTGGTGCTGGAAAAAGGGCGCATCGTCGAGCGCGGCAAGCACGAGGAACTGCTCGCGCAGGGCGGCGTCTACGCCAAGCTGTGCCAGGCGCAGAGAAGTATGACGTAACCTTTATGCAAAAAGCGGGTGATGAGAGAATCTTTTTATACCGGATATCGTTTGCGAATTCGCTTTCTCTATACCCCCCACCGCCGTTTACTCATACCGTTCCTCCCACACCGCCGCGCTGCCGAAGCCGCCGCGCAACGGGAACGTGGTGATCGTCACACCGCGCCCGTCCCACACGGTGCGCACACCGTCGGGGGCGGGGGACAACGCCGTCTGCCGCAAAGCGGACAGCCCTGCGCCGTGCAACTTGATCACCGCCTCTTTTTGCGTCCACCAGCGGATGAACGCA
>CAJKXG010000294.1 GCA_905203795.1 uncultured Oscillospiraceae bacterium
TGCGGGGAAGCTCGCGCCGGTGGCTTCCATCACCATCAGCAGCCGCTCCAGCCCCATGCCGAAACCGAGCGACGGCACGACCGGACCGCCCAGTTCGGACACCAGCCCGTCATAACGTCCGCCGCCGGCAACCACCGCCTGTGCGCCCAGCGCGTCCGAGCAGAACTCAAACACGGTGCGGGTATAATAATCCAGTCCGCGCACGATGCCGGTGTCGATCTCATACGCGATCTCCGCCGCGTCCAGACACGCCTTGACCTGCTCGAAGTGGTCGCGGCAATCGTCGCAGAGATAATCGAGCATCACCGGCGCGTCCTTGGAAATAGCGGAGCAAACCGGCGATTTGCAGTCGAGAATGCGCATGGGGTTGCGCGTGAGCCGCCCGAGACAAGTTTCGCACAGCTCGCCGCGATGCGACTCGAAATACGCTTTCAGCGCTTCCTGATACCGCGCGCGGCAGGTCGGACAACCGATGGAATTGATGTGCAGCGTCACACCCGTGACCCCCACCGCGTTGAGCACCGCACGTGCCAACGCGATCACCTCCGCATCCGCCTGCGGGGCGGCTGCGCCAAAGCATTCCACACCAAACTGGTGGAATTCGCGCAGACGACCCGCCTGCGGCTTTTCGTAACGGTAACAGGAGGTGACATACGACACCTTGATCGGCAACGCTTCGTTTTGCAGTCCGTGCTCCAGCAGGGCGCGCGCCGCGCCCGCCGTGCCCTCCGGACGCAGCGTGATCGAACGTCCGCCTTTGTCCTCGAAGGTGTACATTTCCTTCTGCACCACGTCGGTGGTTTCCCCCACCGAACGGTGGAACAGCTCGGTATGCTCAAACACCGGCGTGCGCATTTCGCGGTAGCCGTAATCGCGGGCGATGCCGAGCGCCGTCTGCTCCACATGCTGCCACTTGTAGCTGTCGGCGGGCAGCACATCCTGTGTGCCGCGGGGGGCTTTGGTGATCAATGCCATGTTGTTTGGTTCATCCTTTCGAGGGGTTTACAATGTTGCGCCAGTCGAGATCGCCGCGCTCCAGACCGTGGATCAGCACTTCGGCGGTCGCCATATTGGTGGCAAACGGAATGCTGCGCATATCGCACAGACGAAGCATGTCGTTTTCGTTCGGCTCGTTCGCTTTTACAGTCAGCGGATCGCGGAAAAATAAAAGCAGGTCGATCTCGTCACAGGCGATGCGGGCAGAAATTTGCTGGTCACCGCCTTGTGAACCGCTCATGTACCGTGTGATATGCAGACCGGTGGCTTCCGCGACCATCTTGCCGGTCGTGCCGGTCGCGCAGAGGTTGTGGCGACTGAGAATACCGCAGTAGGCAATGCAAAATTGTACCATCAGTTCTTTTTTCGCGTCGTGGGCAATCAATGCGATGTTCATACCGTCATCTCCTTTTAAGAATCATGAACAGCTTTCTGCTGTCGGGTTATGTGGTTTAGGCGTATTTTTCCAGAGGCGCCAACGGCTGTTCCCCGCCCAGGAAACGAACCGCGATATTGCGCAGACACAGCGCCGCCGTGCAGCGTTCCGGAATCGGATTTCCGTTTGCCACGGCAATGGTCAGCGCCTCATCTTCGGGGATGACCCCCAACAAACGGATGCCGGACAGATCGATGATCTCATCAATATTCGGCATTTTGCCTTGCAGCACCGGCGCCACGCGCAGCCGATTGATGATCAGCTTTGCCTGAAGTCCGCGCTGCTCCAGCCGCTCGCCGACCAACTGCGCATCCCGCGCGCACACCACATCCGGCGTGGTGACGACCAACGCGCGTTCCGCCGCCGCCAACGCCGTCTCAAAGCCCT
>CAJKXG010000295.1 GCA_905203795.1 uncultured Oscillospiraceae bacterium
CAGAGAGTGTTTTTTAGACGCGCCAAACGGGCGTTTCGCCGCCATCGGCGGCGGCATTCGGCTGCTGCCGGAGGACTTGCCGCCTATGACGGGGCTGGGTGTGCTCGGCGCGGGCATCGCGGCGGCGGAGATACAGCGCAGCGGGTGGTTGGAGCCGTGTCATGCACTGTTCATGGCGGCACAGGCGGCGCATTGCCGCGCTGCCGCACCGCTGGAGGGCGATGCGGCAACAGCGTTTTTGCACGGTGAAACGGTACCGTGCGATCCCACTTTGCGCGGTTGGACGGCGGCGACAGTGGCAGGGGTGACGGTCGGCTTCGGAAAAGCCGTGAACGGCACGCTGAAAAACCACTATCCCAAGGGCTTGCGCCTGCGGGAATGATTTAGGGGTAGGTTTTTGTACTCCCAAAAAACAAGGGGTATATTATTGTACATCGAAAGGATGATACATATGAAACGGGAAGGCTACATTTCATGGGACGAATTCTTCATGGGCGTGGCGATGCTGGCGGCGCAGCGCAGCAAAGACCCCAACACGCAGGTGGGGGCGTGCATCGTCAGCGGTGCGGATGATCCGCTGGGCGGCAATGTCATTCTGTCCACCGGCTATAACGGATTTCCCATCGGCTGTGCGGACGACGATTTTCCGTGGGCGCGCGAGGGCGACACAAATCAGACCAAGTACCCCTATGTGGTGCACGCGGAACTGAACGCGATCCTCAACGCGCGTGGCAAATCGCTGCGCGGGGCGCGCATTTACGTCGATCTGTTTCCCTGCAACGAATGCGCCAAAGCGATCATTCAGTCAGGTATTCGCGAAGTGGTGTATCTCTCGGACAAATACGCCGACACCGACGGCACACGCGCGTCCAAGCGCATGCTGGAAGCGGCGGGCGTGAAGCTGACCCGCTTTTCCTCCGAGCGTGAACTCACGCTCACCTATCACCGCGACCGTTGAGGAGTGTACGATGAAACTGGTGATAACCGATTGCCGAACCGTCACTGAGGGTGACATCGACCTGCATGTTTTCGATAAGTTCGGCGACGTGACGTACTACCCGCTGACGACCAAAGCAGAGGTCGCCGCACGCATTGCCGATGCGGATATCGTGCTGTGCAACAAGACCCCGATGGACGCGGATACGCTGGGGCGCGCGGCACATCTGCGCTATATCGGTCTGTTTGCGACCGGCTACAACAACGTCGATCTGGCGTACACAAACGCCCACGGCATAACGGTGTGCAACGCAGGCGGCTATTCCACCGATGCGGTGGCGCAGCACGTGTTTGCACTGCTGCTGGCGCACACCTGCCGTGTGGCGGAGTATCGGGCGTTTGTGGACGCGGGCGGCTGGAAAACGGCGGATCGGTTTTCGCCGTTCGTCTACCCCACGGCGGAGCTCAGCGGCAAAACCATGGGGCTGTTCGGATTGGGCACCATCGGGCGTGCCGTTGCCCGCATCGCGTCGGCGTTTGGCATGCGGGTGATTGCCGCCACGCGCACCCCGCGTCCTATGGACGGCGTGACGCTTGTATCGTTTGACGAATTGCTGGCACAGGCGGATGTGATCTCGGTGCACTGCCCGCTCACGCCGCAGACCACGCGCCTGTTCAATGCGGACGCGTTTGCCCGCTGCAAAGCGGGGGCGTATTTCATCAATACATCGCGCGGCGGCGTGGTGGACGAACCCGCGCTGCGGGACGCGGTGCTGAGCGGACACCTGTCCGGCGCGGCGGTGGATGTGCTGGACAGCGAGCCGATGGCGGCGGACTGCCCGCTGTTTGGCGTGCCGAATTTGACGATCACGCCGCATGT
>CAJKXG010000296.1 GCA_905203795.1 uncultured Oscillospiraceae bacterium
GGTGGTGGACGCGTCGCAGGGCATCGAAGCCCAAACGCTGGCGAACACCTATCTGGCGGTGGAACACGGGCTTGAGATCGTGCCCGTCATCAATAAGATCGATCTGCCCTCCGCCGATCCCGAACGTGTGCGGCAGGAGATCGAGGATATCATCGGCATCGACGCGTCCGAAGCGCCGCTGGTGTCGGCGAAAGCGGGCATCAATATCGAACAGGTGCTGGAAGCGGTGGTCAATCTGATCCCCCCGCCGGCGGGCGAGGATGACAAGCCCCTGCAAGCACTGATTTTTGACAGTTACTACGACAGCTATAAAGGCGTGATCGTCTATATCCGTGTCATGGAGGGCGAGGTGCGCACCGGCGACCGCATTCGCATGATGGCGACCGGCGCGGAATTTGACGTGGTGGAGACCGGCATCATGCGTCCCGGGCGGCTGGAGCCGACGGGGGTGCTGCATGCGGGCGAGGTCGGCTATATCGCCGCCTCGATCAAGACGGTCAGCGAAGCGCGCGTGGGCGATACGGTCACGCGGGCGGATCGTCCTGCCGCCGAACCGCTGGCGGGCTACCGCAGGGTGAATCCGATGGTGTACTGCGGCATTTTCCCCGCGGACGGCGCCCATTATCAGGATCTCCGCGAAGCACTGGAACGCCTGCAGCTCAACGACGCATCGCTCACCTTCGAGCCGGAGACTTCGGTGGCGCTGGGCTTTGGTTTCCGCTGCGGATTTCTCGGTCTGCTGCACATGGAGATTATTCAGGAGCGGCTGGAACGCGAATACGATCTCGATCTGATCACCACCGCGCCCAGCGTCATCTACCGCATCACGCTGACCGACGGCAGTGTGGTGATGATCGACAACCCCACCAATTATCCCGAACCCGGCAAAATCGCGTCGGCGGAAGAGCCGATTGCCAATGCGCATATTCTGGCTCCGAACGATTATGTGGGCAATATCATGGAACTGTGTCAAGAGCGACGCGGCGTGTTCAAGGATATGCATTATCTCGATCCCACCCGCGTGGACATTCATTACGAACTGCCGCTCAATGAGATCGTGTACGATTTCTTCGACGCGCTTAAGTCGCGTACCAAGGGCTATGCGAGTTTTGATTATGAATTAAAAGGTTACGCACCGTCGCAACTGGTTAAGCTGGATATTTTGCTCAACGGCGACATGGTGGACGCGCTGTCGTTCATCGTGTTTGAGGGCAATGCCTATGCCCGCGCCCGCCGCATGTGCGAAAAGCTGAAGGACAACATCCCGCGCCAACTGTTTGAAGTGCCGATCCAAGCCGCCATCGGCGGCAAGGTGATCGCGCGCGAAACGGTCAAGGCGATGCGCAAGGATGTGTTGGCGAAGTGCTACGGCGGCGACATTACGCGTAAAAAGAAACTGCTGGAGAAGCAAAAAGAGGGCAAAAAACGGATGCGTCAACTGGGCAGCGTCGAAGTGCCGCAGGAAGCCTTTATGGCGGTGCTCAAGCTGGATGACAACTGATATGCTGGGGTTGTATATCCATGTGCCGTTCTGCGTGTCCAAGTGCCCGTACTGCGATTTTTATTCGCTCACGGGCGCGGACGACGATCTGCTGGATCGGTACACCGCCGCTGTGGAAGCGGCGCTCACACATTGGCGCGAACAGGTGGACGGCAACGCCGATACGCTGTATTTCGGCGGCGGTACGCCGTCGCTGCTCGGCGGCAAACGGTTGGCGCGGCTGATCGACTGTGCGGCGGCGTTGTACGGGCTGCGCGGGGCGGAGATCACGCTGGAAGCGAATCCCGCCGATGATTTGC
>CAJKXG010000297.1 GCA_905203795.1 uncultured Oscillospiraceae bacterium
CGTATATCCTGCGCGAAGGCGTGACACAGCAGGAAAACGGGGCGCATGTGCTGGATGTCAACGTCGGCTTGCCCGGCATCGACGAGCCCGCCATGCTGACGCAGGTGGTGACCGAGCTGCAAACCGTCACCGACCTGCCGCTGCAAATCGACAGCTCCGACGCGGCGGCGATGGAGCGCGCACTGCGGCATTACAACGGCAAGGCGATGATCAACTCGGTCAACGGCAAGCAGGAATCGCTGCACGCCGTGCTGCCGCTGGTGAAAAAATACGGCGGCGTGGTCGTGGCGCTGACACTGGACGAAACCGGCATTCCCGAAACGGCGGAGGGACGGCTGGCAATCGCGCGGCGCATCGTGGACACGGCGGCGGACTACGGCATCGCGCCGAAGGACATCGTGGTAGACACGCTGACCATGACCGTCTCCACCGGCAGTGACGCGGCGCGCGTCACACTGGACAGCCTGCGGCTGGTCAAGCAGGCGTTGGGCGTCGGCACGGTGCTGGGCGTGTCCAACATCTCCTTCGGACTGCCGCAGCGCGAGGTGATCAACGCGGCGTTTTACACGGCGGCGCTGTACAGCGGGCTGGACGCGGCGATCCTCAACCCCTCCTCCGCCGCTATGCAAAACGCCTACCACGCCTTCAATGCGCTGATGGGACACGACGCGCAATGTGCCGCCTACGTCGCCCGCTTCGGCGACGAACAAACGGCGGCGGCAGCGCCTGCCCCGGCGGCGGACGTGAATCTGCACACGGCGGTGGTCAAGGGCTTAAAAGACCGCGCCTATGCCGCCGCGGCGGAACGGGCGGCGGCGGCGGATTCGCTTACCGTCATTAACGAGGAATTGATTCCCGCGCTGAACGAGGTCGGCGAGGGATTTGAAAAAGGGCGCGTGTTTCTGCCGCAGCTATTGATGAGCGCGGAAGCGGCGAAAAGCGCGTTCGATGCGATCAAGGCGCATCTGCGCAGCACCGGCGCACAGCCGGTCAGCCGCGAACCCATCGTGTTGGCGACCGTCAAGGGCGACATCCACGACATCGGCAAAAACATCGTGCGTGTACTGCTGGAAAACTACGGCTACCGCGTGATCGATCTCGGCAAGGACGTCGAGCCGCGGGCGATTGTGGACGCGGCGCTGGCGGAGGACGTCAAACTGGTGGGGCTGAGCGCGCTGATGACCACCACCGTGCCGAGCATGGAGGCGACCATTGCGCTGCTGCGCAAAGCCAAGCCGGATTGCAAAGTGGCGGTCGGCGGCGCGGTGTTGACGGCGGATTACGCCGCTCAGATCGGCGCGGATTTCTACTGCAAGGATGCGATGTCGACCGTCCGCTGCGCCGGACGCCTGTTCGGTTATGAGGATTGATCAAAATACGATAATACGATACGAAAAACAGGCTGAGGAATTGACAGCGGATAGTTCCGCACTTTTTACCAGCATGACAAAAGCGGCAATACGCACTTCGCCGGATGCTTATTGGATAGCGAAAGAACAAAACCAAAGAGTACACACCGAAGAAGTATCAGAAAATAGAACATGGGGAATGAGATGATATGAACATGGGCGAGTTTGAAAATACTATATTGAAAATCATCTCTGATTATCCCGGTATCAAAGCAAAAGATATTGCTAAAAAAATGGGATGCGACCGAAAAGATGTTAATTCGGCTCTTTACGGAGTTCTTAGCAGTCTGTGTTATCAAGATTCTTCCTATCAATGGTACTTAAATGCGCAAAGAAACAACCAAAAGGCGGTTAATTCCGTTGCTCCTCCTGACAAATGCTTAGC
>CAJKXG010000298.1 GCA_905203795.1 uncultured Oscillospiraceae bacterium
TCTATAAATATGTTTTTCATTTCTTGCCAATCTGTTTCGCACAGAGATCGTATATACAATCTGCTCGTTTCCAATATCATAGTATCCTGCCCTTTACAAATTCCGATGTATTGTTCAAATTATAGCACACAACGGCAAAGAAATCTACTCTAAATCAAGCATAAAAAAGTCCGGCTGTTTAACATTGTATATTAAATCAGCCGGAAAGGTGGTCGGAGTGACAGGGTTCGAACCTGCGGCATCGACATCCCAAATGTCGCGCGCTACCAACTGCGCCACACCCCGATAGTTATTTAATTGTGGTCGTGTAGGTGGTCAAATCTGTGGTCAAACACATTTTTGACCGCTTTTTTCATTTTCCGAACCGCCCGAAATCCGCACGGTTGAAGGGGTTTCGGCGGTTTCGTTTTCGTGCGGGGCGGATACCGTCTATGCTCCCAAATGTCGCGCGCTACCAACTGCGCTATACCCCGATAGAGGGGACAGCGTCCCGCGATCACGTCGCAAGACGCTGTCCCTTTTCTACCATTATACAAAACGCGGACGCGGCTGTCAAGCCTTACTTCGACCAACTGAACCGTTCGCTCAGGTCTCCGCCGTTATGCGTAATCTCCAACACCGGCTCGCATTCCTGCCGTTTCTCTGCGCGGCGCGGCGTCATACTGCCGAGCAGCGAGCAAGAACCGCCGTTGACCACCACATTTTCGTGATTCTTGTAGAAATACAGCCCCGAGAAGGTGTGTGTGCCGCCATTGACGGTGATGCAGGTCTGCCCGCAATCCACCAAGTTCATCTGTTCAAACTGAATGTCGCAGCCGTTCAGCAGCACCGGCAAATGCGGCGCACCCCACAACAGCGTATTGAATACCCGCACCGTGCCGGTAGACCCCTCTTCCGTGAGGAAATACGTGCGGGTACGCGGCGACTCGATGGTCACCAGTTCCGTGTTGATCAGATCAATATCCTCCACGCCCTCGATGCACAAGCCGATCTCGCCGCCGTCGGTGCCGTGACCGATAAAGGTGCCGCGAGCGCCGCGACCATTCTGCTGCACAAAGTGCAGACCGTGTTTCGCCGCGAACACGAATGTGCCGAGCACATGTTCATTTTCCGTATATCCGAATTGCAGTGCGTCGAGCAGTTCGATCTGGTTGTGCCAGAAGGCGCGCCAGCCGCGCCCTTCGGGACGGTTGCGGAAGGTGCTGCGGCTCCAGTAGTGCGGGTTGTACTGCACATTTTCCACCCAGCCCTCGCCGGCATTGTTGCCGACAAACACGCCGCAACGGATAGGCGCACCGCCGATGTACGACACGTAATGTCCCGCCGACGGATAGGTGCCGAAATCCAGTCCGCGCCATGCGTTGACAAACACCACGTCGATGACATAGCCGTTTTCGCCGCGTCCCTGAATCGCCCACGGGAAGGGGATCGGCTCGCTGGCGCTTTGATCGGGGTGCTGAATCACCAACCCGCGCACGCCCGCGCCCACGCCCAGCGTGATAAACGGATCGGCATTTTCGTCGCCTTTGCCGCAAGTGGTTTGCAGCACCGAGCCAACGCCCATGGTGTGGCTGGGGACTTCGTATACGCCGCGCAGTTCCACGCCGTCGGGGATGTGCAGATGTCCGTTCAGTCGGTACCAGCCGCCCGGCACATACACCACGCCGCCGGTTTCTGCTGCCGCCGCCAGCGCCGCTTCAAAAGCGGGGGTGCTGTCGGCAGTGGCGTCGCCGTCCGCCATCGCGGGGGTCGCGCCGAAATCGGTGACGACATACAGCATATCGGCGG
>CAJKXG010000299.1 GCA_905203795.1 uncultured Oscillospiraceae bacterium
CCGCTTTGGGAAAACGATTTCTCGTGGGAGGGCTTTTCGTGGATCGCCCACGACGATTACACCCAAAGCATCATCGTGTTTCGCCGCATCGATCGGCAGGGTCATGAGCTGATCGTGCTGTGCAACTTCAATCCCGTGCGGCGCGATCATTACCGCATCGGCGTGCCGAAGGCGGGCGTGTACACCGAGGTGTTCAATACCGACGACGCGGCGTTCGGCGGCGGCGGCATTTCCAACGGCCGCGTGACCAGCGAGGACGAACCCATGCACGGACATGAGCAGTCGCTGTCGCTGACGATCCCGCCGCTTTCGGTGCTCTTTTTCCGATATACCGGCGCTTTACCCGCTTCCAAACGGAAGCCTGTGAGGAAGCCTGTGAATAAGTCAAAGCAGAAAGGAAGCTAAGCCATGTTTCGTAAACAGGAATGCGTTGCCATGCTGCTGGCGGGCGGTCAGGGGAGCCGCCTGTATGCGCTGACACACAACATCGCCAAGCCCGCCGTGCCCTACGGCGGCAAATACCGCATCATCGATTTTCCGCTCTCCAACTGCACCAATTCCGGCATTGAAACCGTGGGTGTGCTCACCCAGTATCAGCCGCTGGAATTGAACGACTACATAGGCACCGGTCGCCCGTGGGATCTTGATCGCTCCGGCGCGGGCGTGCATGTGCTGCCGCCGTATCAGCGCAACAAGGGGGCGGACTGGTACAAGGGCACGGCGAATGCGATTTATCAGAATATGGCGTTCATCGAGCGGTATGATCCGGAATATGTGCTGGTGCTGTCCGGCGACCACATTTACAAAATGGATTACTCCAAGATGATCGCCGAGCATCAGAAAAACAACGCCGACTGCACCATCGCCGTCATCGAGGTGGAGATGTCCGAGGCAAGCCGGTTCGGCATCCTCAACACCAACCCCGACAACTCTATCTATGAGTTTGACGAAAAACCCGCCGTGCCGAAGAGCAATCTCGCGTCGATGGGCATTTACGTGTTCAATTGGCAAAAGCTGCGTCGGTATCTGATCGAGGACGAGGCGAATCCGGCTTCGCAGAACGATTTCGGCAAAAATGTGCTGCCGGCGATGCTGGCAGGCGGCGAGCGCATGTTTGCGTATCGCTTTGAAGGCTACTGGAAGGATGTCGGCACGATCGACAGTCTGTGGGAAGCCAACATGGATCTGATCAATCCCAAGGTACCGCTGGATCTGGACGATCCCGATTGGCGCATTTATTCGCGCAATGCGGGTCTGCCGCCGCACGATATCGGCGAGACCGCCCGTGTGCAGAACAGTATGGTGTCGGAGGGCGGCGTCATCGACGGGCAGGTGGAGTTCTCCGTGCTGTTTGCCGACGTGACGGTGGAGGAAGGCGCGGTCGTGCGCGATTCCATCCTGATGCCGGGCGCGCATGTGAAAAAGGGCGCGAAGGTTCAATACGCGATTTTGGCGGAGAATGTCGTGATCGAGGAAAACGCCGTGGTGGGCGAACGCCCCGAAGAGATGCAGGAGCTGCCAAGCTGGGGCGTGGCGGTGGTCGCGTCCGGCGTGACGGTCGGCGCGGGCGCGGTCGTCCCAGCCAAAGCCATGATCGAAACGGATATCGGAGGTGGTCAGCATGCGTAACAATACCGTACTGGGACTGGTTTTTTCCAATATGCACGACGATTGTCTGCCCGAATTGACGGGTGCGCGCTCGATCGGTTCGGTGCCGTTCGGCGGTCGCTATCGACTGATCGATTTTGTGCTGTCCAACATG
>CAJKXG010000300.1 GCA_905203795.1 uncultured Oscillospiraceae bacterium
GTTTTTATGCTGGTGTTCAGGATAACCGTGGTGATAGTGATATTCGCCGGTGCTTCTGTTATAGTGACCGCCGCTGCTGTCGGTTCTACCGCTATGTGCCATGACCGTCATGACAGAAGAAGACACGAACACCAGTATAAACACAAGCAATACGGCTTCCAAAATGTGTCTTTTTTTCATTTTCAAAACATCCTTTCTTTTAGGAGGTGAACCAACATGAGATTTTCCGTAGACACAAAAGCGCTTCGCAAGATCATGATCGATCAAGGAGTTTATACGGCGTCTGAGCTGTCCAAGCGATCCGGAATTCACCGAAACACGCTGAGCGGCATTCTGAGCGGCAAGCATTGTCCGTCAGAAAAAACAGCGAAGAAGCTGATCGAATCGCTGAACATCAAGAAGAAAACGGTAAATGACATCTTCCGTTTTACGTTTTGATCGGAGATCGAAAGAGTGAGCGAACGGCATTTGTATAAAAAGACACCGGCATGGCGTCGACTCACCATACCGGCGCTCTCGCAGAAACCGTTCATTGCCTTGCATCACTTGGTGTGCATGGTGGCACACCGGAACGGTAGTCGCCCCGCTTCTATGGGGCAACATGTCCGTAACGGCCGCGAGACCGCACCCTGACGCGACAATTGCTCATGGTTAGAACAAGAACGGGCAGGGATGTTTCATGAGAAAGCTGGTAAGCTTTTTCATAAATACTCACCCCCTTAATATCAGGATGCCTAAATTGTATCACGCCATGTTCAAAAAGTCAATTGTTTTGTGCAACATGCAAATGCCGTTCGTTCACTCTTTCGACAAAAGCAAAATTTGAAAGGAGAATTCACATGAACAATCTGCAAGTGTTTTCCAATCCGGAATTTTCCGGCGTGCGCGTCACGATGGACGAGAACGGCATGCCATGGCTCGCCGCTTCCGATGTTGCGAACGCGCTCGGGTACGCAAATCCGAGAAAAGCCATTCTCGATCACGTAGACGAGGAAGACAAAACGATCCTGTCCTACGAAACAGAAGGCGGTACGCAGAATATGCCTTTCGTCAACGAAAGCGGTCTGTATTCGCTGATCCTGTCCAGCAAGCTGCCGTCTGCGAAGCGGTTCAAGAGGTGGGTCACATCTGAGGTCCTGCCGTCTATTCGTCGAAACGGCGAATACAGCGCGATCAAGAGCATCGGCGGACGACCGGACGGCGCGCCGGACTACGTTCGCATGAAAGAGCAGATCGAGCAGTTCATCCTCGCCTGCATGACGGATGATATCATCCTGCGGAAAAAGCAGGAGCAGATCACCAGAGTGGCAAATAACGCCGGAAAGCTGCGGCTGTCCATCGAAAGACTGATGCAGATGGAAGTATCTGTCGAGCAGAAGGAGTATGAACGGCTGTACGCGGTGCGAGAAAGGAAGTGAGGACACGTGATCACAGAAAACGAACTGAGGAGTATGGAACGCATCACGCCGCAGATCGCATCGTCGTACATAGGCAGCAAGACAATATCCGCACAGTTTATCCGCATATGGGCACAAAACGGAAGATGCCCGTTTTGCGTGGCTGAAAATGTCGGCGGCGGTCGGCGCTACACGTACGTGATCAACCGCGAAGCGCTGATCAAGTATAAGCGCGGCGACATGACGACGGAAAATTGACGAAAGGAGCGGACAAGCTGTGAAAGATATCGTATGTGCCGTGCTGGAGTTGCTGCTCGTCGCCGTTGGGTTTGTGCTGATCATCGGCACGGCGGG
>CAJKXG010000301.1 GCA_905203795.1 uncultured Oscillospiraceae bacterium
TGACAGCTACGACTATTTCAAGGACGGCGATCCGCTGGACGATGTCAAAAAGCGCGTGGACGCGGCGGCGAAAAAAGGCTATGACAAGCTGTTGGCCGATCATGTGGCGGATTACGGCGCGCTGTTTTCCCGCGTGGAGTTGAACCTCGGCGTGACGGCGATGCCCGCGAAAACCACGGATCAACTGATGGCGGGCTACAAATCCGGCGTCAACACCGATGCGGAAAACCGCTATCTGGAGCAGTTGTACTATCAGTTCGGTCGCTATCTGCTGATCTCCTCCTCGCGCGAAGGCTCGCTGCCCGCGAATCTGCAAGGCATCTGGGCTGAGGGACTGAATCCCCCGTGGCAGGCAGACTATCACACCAACATCAACGTGCAGATGAACTACTGGCTCGCCGAGCAGACCAACCTCAGCGAATGCCATCTGCCGCTTATCGAATACATCAACAGCTTGGTTCCGCGCGGAACGGAAACGGCGCAGTACTATCACACCACACAGGACGGCGGCGAGGTGCGCGGCTGGACGACGTATCACGAGAACAATGTCTGGGGCAACACCGCTCCCGCCGTGTCCGACGCGTTCTATTTCCCTGCGGGCGGCGCGTGGCTGTGTCAGGATATCTGGGAGCATTACGCGTTCACTCAAGATCAGGCGTTTCTCGCGGAGAATTTCGATACGCTGGTTGAGGCGGCGCTGTTCTGGGTGGATACGCTGTGGGAGGACGAGCGCGACGGTACGCTGGTCGCCAGCCCGTCCTATTCGCCGGAGCACGGCGCGTATTCGCTGGGTGCTTCGTGCGACCAGACCATCGTGTGGGAGCTGTTTGAGGAAGTGCGCAAAGCAAGCGTGATTCTCGGCAAATCGAATGACGCCGATGTGAAAGAGATTCTCGCGGCACAGGAAAAACTGTATCTGCCGGAGATCGGTCTCGGCGGACAGTATATGGAGTGGAAAGACGAGCTGGACATGGATGTGAAGGGCAGCCCCGAGGGCGGCGACACGCACCGCCATGTCAACCAACTGTACGGGCTGTATCCGGGTACGCTCGCGGTGTCGGGTTACGGCGCGGAAACCGATGCGTATAGGGAAGCGATGCGTCGGACGCTGAATTTGCGCGGCGATGGCGGTACGGGTTGGAGCAAGGCGTGGAAGATCAACTTCTGGGCACGTCTGCGCGACGGCGATCGTGCCGGCAAGCTGGTCAATGAAATTTTGCGCCATTCCACCGAGGCAAACTTGTTCGACATCTGCCCGCCGTTCCAGATCGACGGCAACTTCGGCGCAACGGCGGGTATGACCGAAATGCTGCTGCAAAGTCAGGGCGATTCCATCGAGTTGCTGCCGGCGTTGTCCTCCACGTGGGCGGACGGCAGCGTGAGCGGTCTGAAGGCACGTGGCAATTTTGAGATCGACATGGAGTGGAAAAACTGCAAGCTGCAACGCGCGGAAGTCACTGCGTTGTCGGGCGGCACCTGCGTGCTCAGCTATAAAGGGCTGTCCACCGCGAAAGTCGTGGACGCCAACGGCAAAACGGTGGCGACCACGTCGAGCGGTAAGAACCTCCTGTCCTTCGAGGCGACCAAAGGCGCAACCTACTCCATCGTGGAAATCGACCAAACCATCAAGCTGGCGAACCGCGAGACGTTCCTGCTCGCCAATCTGAACAACCTCTATTCCGACAGCGTGCTGAAACAGACGAATGCGCCGGCGGAGATCGACGATAACGGCGTGTTTGTGG
>CAJKXG010000302.1 GCA_905203795.1 uncultured Oscillospiraceae bacterium
GTGAGCGCTGGATGCCTACAGATATTCGATCCTTGCGGACAGAGGAGCTGACCGCCGCGCTGACGGCGCTCGGTTTTTCCGCGTTCCGCGCGAAGCAGGTGTCCGGCTGGCTGGACAAGGGCGTGTCGTCGTTTGACGAGATGACCAATCTGCCGCTGACCCTGCGCCAAACGCTCACCGAACAATTCTGCATCCCGCAGGTGACCATCCGCAAAAAACTGGTTTCCGCCATCGACGGCACGATCAAGTACCTCTACGGGCTTTCGGACGGCGAAACGGTGGAATCGGTGCTGATGAGCTATCATCACGGCTATTCCCAGTGCCTGTCCACACAGGTGGGCTGCAAAATGGGCTGCACCTTCTGCGCCACCGGCATGGGCGGCTTCGTGCGCAATCTGTCGGCGGCGGAAATGATGTCGCAGATCGAGGTCGCACAGCGCGACGCCGGTGTGCGGGTGTCGTCCGTTGTGCTGATGGGCATGGGGGAGCCGCTTGACAATTTCGATCACGTCATGCGCTTTTTGGAAATGCTGTCCGAGCCGGACGGCGTGCATATCGGGATGCGGCATGTGTCGCTGTCCACCTGCGGATTGGTGGACGGCATCTACCGTCTGATGGAGCGGAACTTGCAGCTCACGCTGTCGGTGTCGCTGCACGCGCCCAACGACGAGATCCGTTCCCGCACCATGCCGGTCAATCGGCGCTGGCCGATCGGGGAGCTGCTTGCCGCCTGCCGCGAATATGCGCAGCGGACAGGACGGCGCATCTCCTTTGAATACGCGATGATCGACGGCGTCAACGATTCCGACGCGTGCGCCGAGGAATTGGCGGCGCGGCTGAAAGGAATGCTGTGCCATGTCAATCTGATCCCCGTCAACGAAGTGGCGGGGAAGGCGCAGCGACGAAGCGGCGCACCGCGGCTCAAACGGTTTTCCGAGATACTGGCCGGGCGCGGCATTCCCGTCACCGTGCGGCGAACGCTCGGTGCGGATATACAAGCATCCTGCGGTCAGCTTCGGCGGGCGGCGGATCGCGAAGCAGAACAAGAAAAAAGGAGGGGATCATCTTGAAAACATACGGCAGAACCGACACCGGTCGCGTGCGTCCGACCAATCAGGACGCGTATGTGTGCGGGCACTTGTCCGATCGCGCCGTGTTTGCGGTCGTGTGCGACGGTATGGGCGGCGCCAACGGCGGCAATATCGCCAGTGCGATCGCGGTCAAGGTGATCTCCGACCGCATCGTCACAGGGTATCGGGACGGCATGGCGGAGCCGTCGATACACAACCTGTTTGAGACGGCGATATCCGCCGCCAATGTGGAAATTTACGACGCCGCCTGTGCCGACCCCGAGCTGCGCGGCATGGGCACGACGGTGGTCGCGGCGATTTTGACGGCGGATACCGCCTATATCGCCCATGTGGGCGACAGCCGCGCCTATCGCCTGACGGCGGATGAGCGCACCATCGAGCAGGTCACCAAGGATCACTCGGTCGTACAGGCGATGGTGGAAAAAGGGCAGCTTACCCAGAACGAAGCCAAAAACCATCCGCGCAAGCATTTCATCACCCGTGCACTGGGTGTGGAGGAAACGGTAGAATGCGATTATACGGTTTTGACCATAGAGGCGGGCGAACTGCTGCTGATCTGCACAGACGGTCTGACCAACATGGTGGAAACCGATGACATAAAGACCGCGATATTTTCTTCCGGCATGGAAGAGGCGGCGGATCGGCTG
>CAJKXG010000303.1 GCA_905203795.1 uncultured Oscillospiraceae bacterium
GTGCGGCTGGAGGTGTCGATCCAGCCGACCGCGCCTTACGAAAAAGGCGCGGACGCGGTGGAGTTCCGCATCGCGGCGAATCCGGGCGAACCCGCGCGGTCGATCGCCAAGATCGCGTCCGGCGGCGAGCTTTCGCGCATCATGCTCGCCATCCAAAGCGTGCTGGCGGATGTGGACGATATGGACACGCTGGTGTTCGACGAAGTGGACGCGGGCATCAGCGGGCGCGCGGCACGCAAGGTGGGTATCAAGCTGCGCCAGACGGCGACGGGATTATCCGGACTGCGCAGCCGACAGGTGTTGTGCGTGACGCATCTTGCGCAGATCGCGGCACAGGCGCAGCATCATTTGTTGATCGAGAAAACCGTGCGGGACGACCGCACCTACACGGAGGTGCGCCCGCTGAACGAGCAGGAGCGTGAGCGGGAATTGGCGCGCATCATCAGCGGCGAGGTGACCGAGGCGAGTCTGCAAGCCGCACGGGAACTATTGGAAGTATAAGGAGACGGCATGGATATACAAATCGGAGATGTGCTGGAAATGCGCAAGCCCCACCCCTGCGGCTGCCACCGCTTTCTGGTGTTGCGCATCGGGGCGGATTTCCGCCTGAAATGCGAAAGCTGCGGGCATGAGGTGATGCTGCCGCGTCAAAAGGCGGAGCGGCATGTCAAGGCAGTTCATCGGAATTAGAAAGGGGGCGGAGGCATATGCTGCAACGACTGGATGCGGTGGAAAAGCGATATGAGGAATTGACCCAGCGGCTGTACGATCCGGCGGTGACGGCGGATGTGGCGGCGTATCGGGAACTGATCAAAGAACAGACCGCGCTGGAGCCGATCATAACGGAATACCGCGTATACAAAGCGGCGAAACAGCAGGAGCAGGAAGCGCGCGCGCTGCTGGACAGCGGCGAAACGGACAGCGATCTGCGGGAACTGGCGGAAAGCGAATGGCGGGACAGCCGCGTGCAGGCGGAGCAATCCGCCGAACGGCTGAAGGTGCTGCTGCTGCCGCGCGACCCCAACGACGAGCGCAATGTCATCATGGAGATTCGCGGCGGTGCGGGCGGCGAGGAATCGGCGCTGTTTGCCGCGTCGCTGTACCGCATGTACACGATGTACGCCGAATCGCGCGGTTTTCGCACCGAACTGGTCAGCTGCAACGAAACCGAGCTGGGCGGGTTCAAAGAAGTCAGCTTCATGATCACCGGCGACGGCGCGTACAGCCGATTCAAATTCGAGAGCGGCGTGCATCGCGTGCAGCGCGTGCCCGAAACCGAATCCGGCGGGCGCATCCACACCTCGACGGTGACGGTGGCGGTGCTGCCGGAAGCGGAGGATGTGGAGATTGACATCGACCCCGCCGATTTGCAGATCGACACGTATCGTTCCAGCGGTGCGGGCGGTCAGCATATCAATAAAACCGAATCCGCCATCCGCATCACCCATCTGCCCACCGGCATGGTGGTGGAATGCCAGGATGAGCGCAGTCAGTTTAAAAACAAGGACAAAGCTATGCGGGTGCTGCGCGCGCGGCTGTACGAGCAAAAGCAGGAGGAGCAGCGCTCCGCCATCGCCGCCGACCGCCGCTCGCAGGTGGGGACGGGCGATCGCAGTGAGCGCATCCGCACCTACAATTTCCCGCAGGGGCGGGTGACCGATCACCGCATCGGGTTGACACTGTATAAGCTGGACGCGGTGATGGACGGGCATTTGGACGAGTTGATCGACGCGCTGAT
>CAJKXG010000304.1 GCA_905203795.1 uncultured Oscillospiraceae bacterium
GTGGTGGCGGCGGGCACTTTGACCGCGGTGCGCACTTCCTCATTCAGCGTGTTCCATTCGCCGCAGGCCGGACATTTGCCGTACCATTTCGGCGATTCAAATCCGCATTCGGAACAGATGTAGATGGTTTTATTTTTGGGCGGCATCGCAGCCCCTCCTTATGTTTCAGACAAATATTGCAGCAAGCCGCCCGCAACGGCAAACGCCATTTGGCGGCGATAATCGGCATTGTTCAGCTTGGCGCATTCCTCGGGATTGGACAAAAAGCCGCACTCCACCAACGCGGTGGGCGGGGTGGCATTGCTCAGCAGATACAGGGATTTTTCCCCTTTTTTCAGTTCCCGCGTGTTTTGCGGCTGCAACAGCGCGATCACATTGGCGCGGATGCTCTCGCCGAGCCGTTTGCTGTCGCTGTTCAGTGGTGCGTAAAACACCTGTGTGCCGTGATATTGCGCCTGCGGAAACTGATTTTGATGGATGCTGATGACCAGCGACGCTTGGTTGTACATCGCCAGCCGGTTGTGCATGTCGCTTACCTTTTGTTCCCGCAGCGAGCCCGCGCTCGCGTCGTGGATGGAGCGGTCGTCCTCGCGCGTCATGCGCACCTCGAAGCCGAGGATGCGCAAAAGCTCCGCCAGCCCCGTGCCGATCGCCAGATTCACATCCTTTTCCTGTACGGTCTGCCCGTCGGCGACGCCGCTCGCACCGCCGTCTGCGCCGCCGTGCCCCGGGTCGATCAGAATCAGCCCGATCGGCTTCACAGTCGGGGTGACCGCCTGCCGTATCTGCCCGACCGTCTGATACGCGGTCAGGGAAAACAGGACGCCTCCCAGCGCCGCCAACGGCAGCAGATGCCGCCCGAGCAGCCGACGTATCCATCCGTGTTGTGTCATCGCGCATCCCCTCCGCTTTCACCCATATGCCAAACGGGCGGGGGATATGCGTCAGCGGCGGCGTTTGAGGACGATCAGAAGTTCAGGGTATCCACCTTATCCAGCAGGTCGGTCAGTTGCTTTTTGTAATAGTCGATATTGGTCTGCGTATCGTTGTTGCGGATGCAGCGGCGCAAAATGCGGGCATAGCCGATCACCTTCGCCTTGTCCTCCACGCTGTTCAGCACGGCTTCATCCTCCGTTTCCAGATATCGGGCCAGGGACATTCTCCAGAATCTGCCCGCTGTCTCAAAATCAAAGCCGAGGAAGTCGTTGACACTGTCATGATTGAGCTCCGAGAAGCCGACAAAGGCGTTATACATGGAGCCGAATTCCAGCACGGGACAACCGACGGAAAGCGTATCCATATCAATCAGAAGCGTTTCACCGTTTTGTACCATGATGTTGTTCGTGTGGTAATCGCCGTGCATCATATACTTGCTTTCGGGCAGCGCGCTCACAAGGTCATGGAGCTTCTTGGATTTATCGGCAGGCAGATAGGCCTGTAAGAAATCCGCCCAGTCGAGAACCCACTCCTTGAAATCGGGAAGCTCGCCCTTTTCCACCTCGATCGAATGGATATGCTTGATCGTGTCCACATAGTAAGCCACCGCCTGTGTGAGATCGGACGGGTTGGCTTTGATCAGCTTGGAAAGCGAGGTGGCGTTGAGCAGTTCGGTCACGGTGCCGTATCCGTCGCCCACGCGGACAATGCCGTAGGGGATGGCGGTGTTCACGCCGAGGACAAAGGCTTTTCTCGCGTTTTCGCGCTCCTGGCGGATATCGGGCAGA
>CAJKXG010000305.1 GCA_905203795.1 uncultured Oscillospiraceae bacterium
GTCTGCACCGGCTCGCCCGCGATGTCGTGATACACGGTCATCGGCTTGTTGAAAGAGCCGTTCCAGCAGTCGGTCGACGGAATGCGCAGCGACCCCTTCGTGCCCATCAGGATGGTGTCGCCGGGGGTGTCGAGGTGCATGTACCACGCGATGCGGAAGTCGAGGACGATGCCGCCCTCTAAGCGGATGTACGCGGAAGCAAAGTCGTCAACGCTGAATTTCTCGGCGCATTCGGGCTTGCCCACCTGCGCATACGCCTCGGGCGTCTTGCCGAAATAATCGGTGGCCGTTCCCGTCACGGTCAGGGGCTTCGGGTTGCCGAGCGCGTTCATCACCAGGTCGATCGAGTAGCAGCCGATATCGCCGAGCGCGCCCAGCCCCGCCTTGTCGTTTTCGATAAAGGTCTCCGACCAGCTCACCGGAATCCCGTGTCTGCGCCCGCCGCCGGTCTGCACGTAGAATACGCGCCCCAGCTCGCCGGACTGCACGATTTTGCGGATCATCTTCATATTGTCGTCGAACCGCGGCTGGAAGCCGATCGACAGCACCTTGCCGCTCTTCTTTTCCGCGCGGCAGATATCAACCGCCTCTTCGAGGGTCACGGTCATCGGCTTTTCCAGCAGCACATGCAGCCCGTGCTCCAACGCGTAGATCGTGCACTCCGCGTGCGTGCGGTTGTAGGTGCAGACACTGACCGCGTCGAGATTCATGGTGTCCACCATTTCCTTGTAGTCGGTGAACGCCTTCGCCTCTACCCCATGCGACTGAAAGAACTGCGCGGCTTTGCCGGGGATGAGGTCCGCGCCCGCCACCACCTCCACATCGGGCTGCTTAACATAGCTGTCGATGTGGGAATGGGCGATGCCGCCCGTCCCGATGATGCCGATGCGCAGCTTGCGATCGCTTTTGACCGTGCGCTGTGCGGACTGATTGCTGGAAAAATCGTTCATATCAATTGCCATGTTCTGTTCCTCCCAAAATATCATATCGCACGCTGACGCGTATGGCGGCAGCGAACTGCAGCAGTATGTTCCCGCGCGCGACCGCTTCACAGGCGGCAGTCCCGCAGCGGATAGTGCAGACCCGCGCTTTGCTTGACTAAGTCCATGCAGTGATGGACTTGGTGCGTCAAGGCGCAGACGCGGCGGTACTCCTCCGAAAAAGCGTCCCGCGCTTCGATGTAATCGGCGAACGCCGCCGCTTCGCCGCGCATGACTTCCGCGCGGTCGGGCGTCCCCCAAAGCGGCGTCTCCCTGCCGTCCTTCACGAGGGTCAGATCGGCGTACTGCGAGATCGAACCAATCCTGACAGCGCCTCTGTCGCCGATGATTTCGGAGCCGACGACCGACTGCCCGATCTTGCTGTAGGACAGCACGGCGGGAAAGCCCCGATAGCGAAACACCGCCGTGCCCGCAAGATCGGCGCCTTTGTCCGCCAACACGGCGGACGCGGTAACCTGTTCGGGCATTCCGAACAGATCCAGCGCGGCGTAGACGGCGTAAACGCCCAAATCCATCAGCGTGCCGGCGCCCAGCGACATATCGAAAATGTTGACCGGTTCGCCGCGCCGAAACGCATCACAGCGGCTGGAGCGCTGGCAAAAATCGAGCCGCGCCATCGCAATGCCGCCGATCTGCCCGAGCGCGTCCCGCAGCACCTGTCGTCCCGCGCTGTGCCGCGAGATGATGGCTTCGGCG
>CAJKXG010000306.1 GCA_905203795.1 uncultured Oscillospiraceae bacterium
CGCCGACCGCAGTGCCGCCGGCGGCAACGATGAATTCCGCATCGTGTTTGCGGCGATGGGCGTCAAAAACGACGTGGCGGACTATTTCCGCCGCAGCTTTGAGGCGAGCGGCGTGCTCGGGCGCGTGACCATGTTCCTCAACCTGTCCAATGACCCGATCATCGAACGCATCCTCACCCCGCGCTGCGCGCTGACCGCCGCGGAATATCTCGCGTTTGACCTCGGGATGCATGTGCTGGTCATCATGACCGACATGACCTCCTACGCCGAAGCTTGCCGCGAATTCTCCTCCTCCAAGGGCGAGATTCCCGGCAGAAAAGGCTACCCCGGTTATCTCTATTCCGACCTTGCATCGCTGTATGAGCGGGCGGGCATGATCCAAGGCTCGAACGGGTCGGTGACGCAACTGCCGATCCTGACGATGCCCAACGACGACATCACCCACCCCGTGCCCGATCTGTCGGGCTACATCACCGAAGGGCAGATCGTGCTGGATCGCACGATGGACAACAGCGGGATTTATCCGCCGGTGTCGGTGCTGCTGTCGCTGTCGCGTCTGATGAAGGACGGCATCGGCGAGGGCTACACCCGCGCCGACCACGCCGCCGTGTCCAATCAGTTGTTCGCCTGCTGTGCCCGCGTGCAGGAAGCGCGGTCGCTGGCGTCGGTCATCGGCGAAGAGGAATTGTCGCCCAACGACAAGAAGATTTTGCAGTTCGGCCGCCTGTTCGATGAGAAATTTATCAACCAGCGCGAGGACGAAAACCGCTCGATGGAGCAGACGCTTGATCTCGGCTGGCGGCTGCTGTCCACGCTCCCGCGCGAGGAACTGGACCGCATCGACGACGAGCTGCTGGACAAATATTACCGTCCCGACGAAACCCATTTTTGATCGGAGGTGTGCCCTGTGGCCGAACAGGTTTTCCCCACCAAAGGCAATTTGATCAATACCAAGCGCACGTTGGACTTGGCAAAGGTCGGGTTTGAGCTGCTCGACCGCAAGCGCAACATCATCGTGCGCGAAATGATGACGCTGATCGACCGCGCCGCCGACATTCAGGCCAATATCGACACCTGCTATGCGGAAGCCTACTATGCACTGCAACGCGCCAACGTGGCGCACGGCTTTTGCGATACCATCGCCGAATCCGTGCCGGAGGACGACGGGCTATCGCTGGTGACGCGCAGCGTCATGGGCGTGGAACTGCCGATTTTGACGTTGCAGGAGCGTCCCGTCACGCTGGATTACGGCTTCATGTCCACCAGCTCCCTGGTGGATGAAGCGTATCTCAAATTCGACCGCGTGAAAAAGCTGACCGCCGAATTGGCGGAGGTGGAAAACAGCGTGTACCGATTGGCGTTTGCCATCAAAAAGACGCAGAAACGCGCCAACGCGCTGAAAAACATCATCATCCCCCGCCTGACCGCCACCACCAAGTTTATCAACGACTCACTGGAGGAAAAGGAGCGCGAGGAATTCTCCCGCCTCAAGGTCATCAAGGCGCAAAAACAGCAAGCCGCCAAACACGCGGGACAGTGAAAAACGCCAAGCGCGCCAATCCAAAACCGTACAACAAAAACGCCTGTGCAACCCTTTGCGGTGCTGCACAGG
>CAJKXG010000307.1 GCA_905203795.1 uncultured Oscillospiraceae bacterium
CCACCACGGTGGTGGACACCAGAATATCCGCCGCGCCGCCTTCGAGCTCCCGCTTTTTGTCGGTGTCCTCCAGGCGGAAATAGAACACGCCGTTTTCGCCGGCGGTCAGCCGGTTGACCAGCGAGGCGAAAAACACCCCGAGATGCAGATAGCCGGTGGGGGAGGGCGCGACACGCGTCACACGCGCGCCCTCCTTCAGTTGTCGCGGGGGATATATGGTTTCGTACTCTTCGGGAGTACGGGTGATGTTCGGAAACATACAGGCCGCTAATTTCTCCTGTGTGGTCAAGCAGACCCCTCCTCAAAAAACAATATATACTCTATTTTACAATTTTCGGTTGAAAATGTCAATCAAAGTGTGCTATTATTAGAGCGTTCTGATTACATTTTTGGAGGCATTTTCGTGAAATATACGTTTTCCGACCGCGTTTCGGCGCTTTCGCCGTCCGCGATCCGCGAAATTCTCAAGTATTCCGCCGGCGATCCCGAGGTCGTGCCGCTGTCGGCGGGCAACCCTTCTCCGGAGGCGTTCCCCACGGAAGAGGTGGCGGCGATCTCCGACCGCCTGCTGCGCACGCGCCCCATCGACGCGCTGCAATACAGCCTGACCGAGGGTTATCCCGCGCTGCGCGACCGTCTGAAACGCTACATGAGCGAACAGCACCGTGCCGTGCGCGACACCGATGAGCTGATCATCACCGCCGGTGCGCAGCAGGTGATGGGGCTGGCGGTCAAAGTGCTGTGCAACGAAGGCGACGGCGTCATTTGCGAGGATCCCAGCTTTATCGGCTCGCTCAATTCGTTCCGTTCGCTCGGCGCGAAGCTGATCGGCGTGCCGGTCGAGTCGGACGGCATGAGCCTGACCGCGCTGGAAGCCGCGCTGACGGCGCACCCCGAGACGCGCTTCATCTATACCATCCCCAATTTTCAAAATCCCACGGGCGTGACCATGAGTCTCGAAAAACGCCGCGGCGTGTACGCGCTCGCCAAACGGTTCGGCGTGCTGATTTTGGAGGACAACCCCTACGGCGATCTGCGCTTTGCGGGCGAGCCGCTGCCCACCATCAAGTCGATGGACGAGGACGGCATCGTGCTGTACGCGGGCAGCTTTTCCAAGGTGCTGGCGCCCGGTCTGCGCGTCGGCTACGCGCTCGGACCGCAGCCGCTGATCGCGAAAATGGTGGTCGCGAAGCAGGGCGAGGATGTGCACACCAACATCTGGGCGCAGATGATCTGCGATGAATTCATGCAGGGCGATTTTGCCGGACATCTCGACAAGCTGCGCGCCATCTACCGCGCAAAAGCGGCGCATATGCAGACGCTGATCGAGCAATATCTCGTGCCCGCCGGCATCACCTATCATCCCGTGCAGGGCGGTCTGTTTATGTGGTGCACGCTGCCGGAGGGCGCGGACATGCCGGCGTTCTGCCGCCGCGCGGTCGTCGAGCACAAGGTGGCGGTCGTGCCGGGCAGCGCGTTCCTGGCCGATCCGGACACCCCGTGCAGCTCCTTCCGTGTCAACTATTCCACCCCGACCGACGAGGCGATGACGCGCGGCATACAGCGTCTCGGCGCGTTTGCACAGACGTTCTTGAAAGAGGGAAAA
>CAJKXG010000308.1 GCA_905203795.1 uncultured Oscillospiraceae bacterium
CGAAGACCCCTATTACAGCGACGCGCGGATCTGCGACATCGTGTCCGCCATACGGGCGCAATTTCCCGCCTGCGCCATCACCCTGTCGATCGGCGAAAAATCCCGCGAAAGCTATCAGGCGTATTTCGACGCCGGTGCCAACCGCTATCTGCTGCGGCACGAAACCGCCGACGATGCGCATTACCGCTCCCTGCACCCCGCCGACATGCGCTTGCAAACCCGCCAAGTCTGCCTGTTTCAACTGAAGGAGATCGGGTATCAGGTCGGCTCCGGCTTTATGGTCGGCTCGCCCGGGCAGACGACCGACACGCTGCTCGCCGATCTGCGGTTTTTGCAGCAATTGCAGCCGGATATGATCGGCATCGGACCGTATATCCCCCACGCGGAGACGCCGCTGGCCGCCTGTAGCGGCGGCGATCTGCGGCTGACGCTGCGGCTGATCGCCATCCTGCGGCTGATGTTCCCCTACGCGCTGATCCCTGCGACAACGGCGCTGGGTACGATCCATCCGCAGGGGCGGGAGCTGGGGCTGCAAGCCGGCGCAAACGTCGTTATGCCCAATCTCTCCCCCGTCGGCGTTCGTAAGCTGTATGAGCTGTACGACAACAAAATCTGTACGGGCGAAGAAGCGGCGCAGTGTCGCGGCTGTTTGGAACGCCGCGTGCAGTCGGTCGGTTATCGCATTGTGACGGCGGTGGGTGATCGCAAGCACGAACCCGTTTAACGCGCAAACCACATGGTATTCTATATGTCTATATACTGAATCAAAGGAGAAAACAATCATGGAAAACAATCGGTTGGAACTGAACAAAAACCTGGCACAAATGCTCAAAGGCGGCGTCATCATGGACGTCACCACGCCGGAACAGGCCAAAATCGCGGAAGCGGCGGGCGCCTGCGCGGTCATGGCGCTGGAGCGCATTCCGGCGGACATTCGGGCGGCGGGCGGCGTGTCCCGCATGAGCGACCCGAAGATGATCAAGGGCATCCAAAACGCCGTGTCCATTCCGGTCATGGCGAAATGCCGCATCGGGCATTTTGCGGAAGCACAGATCCTGCAAGCAATCGAAATCGACTACATCGACGAAAGCGAAGTGCTCTCCCCCGCCGACGACAAATATCACATCGACAAAACCAAATTTGACGTGCCGTTCGTCTGCGGCGCCAAGGATCTCGGCGAAGCACTGCGCCGCATCAACGAAGGCGCGGCGATGATCCGCACCAAGGGCGAACCTGGCACCGGCGACGTGGTGCAGGCGGTGCGCCACATGCGCATGATGCAGGCGGAGATTCGCCGCATCGGGTCGATTTCCGGGGACGAATTATTCGACGCCGCCAAACAACTGCAAGTCCCCTACGATCTGGTGCTGTACGTCCACGAACACAAAAAACTGCCGGTCGTCAACTTTGCGGCGGGCGGCGTCGCCACACCGGCGGACGCGGCGCTCATGATGCAGCTCGGCGCGGAGGGCGTGTTCGTCGGCTCGGGCATTTTCAAGTCGGGCAACCCCGCCAAGCGCGCCGCCGCCATTGTCAAAGCGGTCACCAACTTCACCGACGCGTCCATGCTGGCGGCGTTGTCGGAGGATCTGGGCGAAGCCA
>CAJKXG010000309.1 GCA_905203795.1 uncultured Oscillospiraceae bacterium
CGCTGCCCTTCCACGCGTCCGCGCCCGCGTTTTTGCGCGCGGCACGCGCCCGCTCACGCTGCTCCGTCATCAGGCGATGGAACTCCTCCTCGCCGACGGTCAGCCCTTTTTCTTCCAAAATATCCTGCGTCAGATCCAGCGGGAAGCCGTAGGTGTCGTACAACCGGAACGCGTCCGCGCCGGAAAGCTGCTTGCCGTTGAGCTTGCTCAGCATGTCGTCCAGCAGCGCCAGACCCGCGTCGATGGTCTTTTCAAACGCTTCCTCCTCCACGCGGATCAGCTTCTGAATGAACTCACGTTTTTCGCCCAGTTCGGGGTAAGCGGTCGCGTTTTCGCCGATGACCGTCTCGCACACCTGATACAAAAACGGCTCGTGGATGCCGAGCAAACGCCCGTGCCGTGCGGCGCGGCGCAGCAGACGGCGCAGCACGTAGCCGCGTCCCTCGTTGGAGGGCATCACGCCGTCGCCGATCATGAACGTGGTGGAACGGATATGGTCGGTGATGACGCGCAGCGACACGTCGGTGCGCTCGTTGTCGCCGTACTGCACACCGGCGATGCGGCTGATGTGCTTCATGATGTTTTGCACGGTATCCACTTCAAACAGGTTGTTCACGCCCTGCATGATGCACGCGAGACGCTCCAGCCCCATGCCGGTGTCGATATTGGGATGATCGAGCGGCGCATAATGGTCGTGCCCGTCGCTGTCAAACTGGGTGAACACGAGGTTCCAGAACTCGACGTAGCGGTCGCAGTCGCAGCCCACGCCGCAGGTGGGCGAGCCGCAACCGTACTGTTCGCCGCGGTCGAAATAGATCTCCGAGCAGGGGCCGCACGGACCGGAGCCATGCTCCCAGAAGTTGTCCTCCTTGCCCAGCCGCACGATGTGATCGGCGGACACGCCGACCTCCTTCGTCCAAATGTCGAACGCCTCGTCGTCGTCCTGATAAATGCTGACCCACAGGCGGTCGATCGGCAGCTCCATCACCTTGGTGCAGAACTCCCACGCCCACGCGGTCGCTTCGTGTTTGAAGTAATCGCCGAAGCTGAAGTTGCCCAGCATCTCGAAATAGGTGCCGTGACGCGCGGTCTTGCCGACGCGCTCGATATCCGGCGTGCGGATGCATTTCTGGCAGGTGGTGACGCGCTTGCGCGGCGGCGTGACCTCGCCGGTGAAGAATTTCTTCATCGGCGCCATGCCGGAATTGATGAGCAGCAGGGACTTGTCCCCCTGCGGCACCAGCGAAAAGCTGGGCAGACGCAGATGCCCCTTGCTCTCAAAAAACGACAGATATTTTTCCCGAACTTCGTTCAGACCCATCCACTGCATGATGTTTGATCATCCTTTCCAAAATATAAAATCCCCGTCCGCAATGGGACGGGGATTCCGTGGTACCACCCAAATTGAAGCCGCTGAGACGGCTCCCTCTTTGCCCCTTAACGCGGGAAACGTCGCCGCTTTGCACAGCGAAGGCTCCGAAGCGGCTTCCCGCCGCCGACACGCAGACGGTCTTGCAGCCGGACAAGCTGTGTCCGAACCGTCCTCTCTGTTCGCATGGTCAGGC
>CAJKXG010000310.1 GCA_905203795.1 uncultured Oscillospiraceae bacterium
CCCCTGCCGGTTCGACGTTGGTGATCCGTTCGCACGGTGTGCCGGCGGAGATGCTGGCGCGGATTCAAGCGCTGCCGGTAGAGGTGTGCGACGCGACCTGTCCGTTTGTGGCGAAGATCCACCGCATTGCGGCGGAACAATCGGCGCTCGGCAGGGTCGTGCTGATCGCGGGAAATGCGTCGCATCCGGAGGTCATCGGCATCCGCGGGCACTGTTCGGGCGAAGCATATGTGTTTTCTACGCCGGAAGAACTGCAAGAACTATTGGAAAAAGTCACAATTAAAGAAGGCAAAACTGCGGCGGTTTTGGCACAAACCACATTTCACGTAAATCTTTGGGAAAAGTGTGCGGAAATCGCAAAAAAACACTATACAAACGCCGTGATTTTTGATACAATATGTAATGCGACTGCCGAAAGGCAGCGCGAGGCAATTGCTATTTCGCAGGAGTGCGATCAAATGGTGATTGTCGGCGGGCGACAAAGCTCCAATACCGCCAAGCTGCGGGATGTCTGCGCCGCGCATTGTCCGACTGTTTTGATCGAAACGGCGGACGAGCTGCGGGGTCGGGATTTCGCAGGGGCGCGGTCAATTGGATTGACTGCCGGTGCTTCCACACCCGCCGATATTATAAAGGAGGTACTATCAACCATGTCTGAGATTGTCAACAACGAAACCCAAACCCCTGTGGCGGCGGAGGCCGTCGAAACTGCTGTTCCCGCGAAATCCGTTGAGGAAATGAGTATGGAAGAAGCAATGGAGGCCTATCTTCCTGATTCAAATATGGATGGAAAAGTGCGCGGTATCGTCGTCGGGATCGCTCCCAACGAAGTGCAGGTCGAAGTTATCGGCCGCAAGCAGACCGGCTATGTGCCGGTGGACGAACTGTCGGCGAATCCCAATGTCAACCCCGAGGATATTGTCAAGATCGGCGATGAGCTGGAACTGCTGATTATGCGTACCAACGATCAGGAAGGCACGATCACGCTGTCCAAGAAGCGCGTGGATGCGCAGAAGGGCTGGGAGACGGTCGTCGCGGCTTCCGAGAGCGGCGAGATCCTCGAAGGCGTCATCACCGATGTGATCAAGGGCGGCGTGCTGGCCGTCACCAACGGCGTGCGCGTGTTCATTCCCGCATCGCAGGCGTCTGCGTCCCGTATGGAAGACCTCAGCCCGCTGAAGGGTACGGAGGCGCGCTTCCGCATCATCGAAGTCAACCAGGGCCGCCGCCGTGCGGTCGGTTCGATCCGCTCGGTTGCGCGTGACGAGCGCAAGGAGAAGGAAGCCGCGTTCTGGGCGCAGGCGGAAGTCGGTCAGCGCTACACCGGTATGGTGAAGTCGCTCACCTCCTACGGCGCGTTTGTTGATCTGGGCGGCGTGGACGGTATGGTGCATATCTCCGAGCTGTCTTGGACGCGTATCAAGCATCCGTCCGAGGTCGTGAAAGTCGGCGACATGGTGGATGTGTACATCCGCGATCTGGATACCGAGAAGAAGAAGATTTCGCTGGGCTACCGCAAGGCGGAGGAGAATCCGTGGGAGATCTTC
>CAJKXG010000311.1 GCA_905203795.1 uncultured Oscillospiraceae bacterium
GGATCCGTCGGTCGAAGCCGTGTGGGAGGCGATCTGCGCGGAAGCGGAAGCGTCGCTGGAGCGCACCCCCGAACTGCTGCCGGTGCTGAAAAAAGCCGGCGTGGTGGACGCAGGCGGCAAGGGTCTGTGCATCATCCTGCGTGCGATGCAGGATGTGTTCAACGGCAACGCCGTGGTGGAAGCCGTCGGCGAGCAGGCGGCTGCGCCGGTGCGTTCGGCAAGCGCTGCGGGCACGTTTGAGACGGATATTAAATTCACATATTGCACGGAATTCATCGTGGCGCGGGCGAACGACCGCGACCCGTTGTTGCTGCGCGCGTATTTGGAAACCATCGGCGACTGCGTGGTCGTGGTGGACGACGAAGAGATCGTGAAGGTACATGTGCATACCAACGACCCCGGCAAAGCGTTGTCGGAGGGCGTGAAATACGGTCAGTTTGAGACGGTCAAGGTCGAAAACATGCGCATTCAGCACCAAAACGCCGGCTGGGTGGACAGCGAAGAAGCGGCACAGCCGGTCGCACCTGCCCGCGCCGAGCCGACCAACGAAGTCGGTTTCGTGGCGGTGGCGGCGGGCGACGGTCTGCGCGAGCTGTTCACCGATCTCGGCTGCGATATCGTGGTGTCCGGCGGGCAGACGATGAATCCCTCGACCGACGATATTCTGAACGCCATTGAAGCGACGCCCGCCAAAGTGGTTTATGTTCTGCCCAATAACAAAAACATCATTCTCGCCGCCGAACAGGCGGTGGCACTGGCGGATCGCGAGGTGCATGTGCTGGCAACGCGCACCATCCCGCAGGGGGTGTCGGCGATGCTGAATTTTGACGCGGACGCGTCGGTGGAGGACAATCTGCTGGCGATGATGAAGGCGGCAGAAGGCGTATCCACCGGTCAGTTGACCTTTGCCGCGCGCGACAGCGAATACGGCGGCCACGAGATCCGCGAAGGTCAGATTTTGGCGCTGGACGGCGGCAAGGTGGCGTTTGTGGACGAGGATCTGAACCACGCCGCCGTCAAGTTGGCGAAGCAGTTGCTGAACGCCCGCAAATCGGCGGGGCAGGAGAGCACGTTTATCACGCTGATGTACGGCGAGGAGATCACCGAGGAGCAGGCGGAGACGGTGCGCGCCGGTATCGCCGCCAAGGCGGGGGACGGTGTTGACATCACCGTCATCAACGGCGGTCAGCCGGTGTACTACTATATCATGTCCATCGAATAAGCAAGCAAACATCCGTCGGATGCGCCGATCGTATCCGACGGATGTTTTTCGGGAAACATACAAACGCAGACCGTCCGTCGCACAGGACAGAACGGTCTGCGTTTTGCTATATAGTGGGTGGGAAACGTCATATGCGGCATCAGAGCACGCGATCAGCGCGCGGTCGGAATGTGCGATCAGGCGACATGCCGCAGCGGGATCACGTTGCTCGCCTTTTGGGGCACGGGGAGGAGCTGCGGCGGGTTCAGCGCGGCGTGCAGATCGCGCACCAGACGCTCATGCCGACGACGGCGCGCCCGTTCCGCTGCGGCGTC
>CAJKXG010000312.1 GCA_905203795.1 uncultured Oscillospiraceae bacterium
CCGGCTTCCTTGTCCAAATATATTGTAATAGAAGGCGTGACCGATTCGTATGGAGCAATATACAGTCACCGGCATGAGCTGCGCCGCCTGCACGGCGCGGGTGGAAAAAGCGGTATCGGATGTGAAAGGCGTCACGTCCTGTTCGGTGAGTTTGCTGACCAATTCCATGGGCGTAGAGGGGACTGCCGCCGCCGAGGAGATCATCGCGGCGGTTCGTGCTGCCGGATATGAGGCGGCGTTGAAAAAAGGCAAACAAGCGACCGCACGGTCCTCTTCCGATGAGGATGCGCTGAAGGACAGAGAAACGCCTGTATTAAAAAAGCGGCTGATCGCGTCTCTCGGCTTTTTGATCGTGCTCATGTATGTTTCGATGGGGCATATGATGTGGGGATGGCCGCTGCCGTCGTTTTTCGATGACAACCATGTGGCTATGGGACTTGTGCAGCTATTGCTCACGGTCGCTGTGATGGTCATCAATCAGCGGTTTTTTATCAGCGGCTTCAGGAGTTTGTGGCATCGTGCACCGAATATGGACGCCTTGGTCGCGTTAGGTGCCACCGCCGCCTTCGTTTACAGCACGGTTGCTTTGTTTGCCATGACGGACGCGCAGGTGAAAGGCGACGCGTCCGCCGTGATGTCCTACATGCATGAGTTTTACTTTGAATCCGCCGCCATGATTCTGGCGCTGATCACGTTGGGAAAACTGCTGGAAGCGCGCTCAAAAGGCAAAACCACCGACGCGCTGAAAGGGCTGATGAAGCTGGCGCCCAAGACAGCCACGCTCCTGCGGGACGAAGCGGAACTCACCGTGCCGATCGAGCAGGTGGCAAAAGGCGACATCTTCGCCGTGCGTCCCGGCGAGACGATTCCTGTGGACGGCGTCGTTTTGGAGGGAAACAGCGCGGTGGATGAATCCACCCTGACAGGGGAGAGCATTCCGGCAGACAAAGCGGCGGGAAGCCCCGTTTCCGCCGGTACACTGAACCAATCGGGCTATCTCCGCTGCGAGGCGACAAGAGTCGGCGAGGATACGACGATTTCGCAGATCATTCAGATGGTCAGCGATGCAGCCGCCACAAAAGCGCCGATCGCCAAGGCGGCGGACAAGGTGTCCGGTGTGTTTGTCCCCATCGTGATCGCCATTGCGGTGATCACCGTGATCGTATGGCTGCTTGTCGGGCAGACGGCGGGCTTTGCACTGGCGCGCGGCATTTCCGTGTTGGTGATCAGTTGCCCTTGCGCGCTCGGTCTGGCGACGCCCGTCGCCATCATGGTCGGCAACGGGATGGGCGCCAAAAACGGTATTCTTTTCAAGACGGCTGTGTCGTTGGAGGAAACGGGAAAGGCGCAAATCGTAGCGCTGGATAAAACGGGCACGATCACGCAGGGAGAGCCGACGGTGACGGACATGATACCGGCAAACGGCAAAAGTGAAACGGAACTGTTGTCGGTTGCTTATGCGCTGGAGAAAAAAAGCGAGCATCCGCTGGCATGCGCCATCAACCAAAAGGC